>JAHEDC010000168.1 GCA_024641425.1 Verrucomicrobiales bacterium
CTCGTCAATCACGGTGAATTCACCTTGCTCGGCCTCGCCGATGGCTGGTTCCCCGTCCTCCCCCTCAGGCGCCGCCACCGCAGGAGGAGGCGGTGCCAGCGGGGCGACCGCAACCGGCTGCTCGGCCCCGGCAGACGCGGGATCCTCCATGGAAGCGTGGAGATCCTGCGCGGTTTCCTCCACGGCATCCACCGCCGGGGCAATCAGGCGGGTCCGCGGCCTATCAGGCTTGCCGGGAACAATGAGGCGGGAACGGGGGTTCTGCGGAGGATCGTTGGACATGGTGGACTTTCTTTTTACCGCATCCCGAACGAGGCATTAAAGAACAAATCGCCGGAAATCCTGAAAAACTTTCAGGGAGATCCGGTGCCGTCCGCAGGCAAGGCGTCCTTCTTGAAATAATCTTCCCACTCGTGCAGGACAATTCCCTCGCCCAGTCCGCCCATCTGCGCCAGCGACTCCGCGCAACGATCCCGCCACTTCGCGAGATCCGGGGGGGCGAAGGGCTTCTCGGCCGTGCCCGGGAAAAAGAGATACGTGACCTTCAGATCACTCTCGGGTCTCGCATAAGGTGTCGCCTTGGCACTAATCTCCCTCGCAATCCGCAGGGAGGCCTCGCCGGTCTGGAAACTCGGGCCTCCGTCCCCGGCGATCGCGGGATACACCTTGTCCTTGTAGATGACGACCGCATAGTCGCCGATCGACGGCGCGTGCGTGTAGCCGGGTCGGCTCGTGTACCCCAGCATCGAGATCGGAACCACGACAAAGGGATCGGCCCGAGCGATGAGAAAACTCCGCCCTTTCAAATCGGCGATCTCGCGCTTGATCTCCGCAATCGTCGACGACGACGGTTTCGCCGCCGCTTGCGCGTCGGCGAGTTTCTTCTCCCATCGCGCCAGAAGCGGGTTCGGCTGCTGGGTCCGCTTCGCCCAGCCGTAGCTGGTGAAGGGCTGATAGTAATCGGACTTCGCAATGTAGTCGTCATACTCAGGCGAGCGGTCGCCATCCGATCCATCGGAAACAACGTCCATCTCGCCCTGCAGGAGCAGGACTTTCTTTTTGGTCTCCGGATGCGTGAGTTCGAGGATCGTCTCGCAGTCGAAGAAGTTGTGCCGCGTGAGCAGGCGATTCAAACGCGTCAGGTTCGACTGCATCCGTGCGATCTTGTTCTTGTAGATCTGATGGTAGAACGGAGACACCCTTGCGGTCGGCATCATCGCCTTCAGTCCCGGCAACACCTTCGGCAACTCCGGATTCAGCCCCACCAGGTCCTCCAGCGAGGCATTGGGCTCCGGCACCCTGACATTGACCTTCATCTCGATCGTAAAGCTGTCCCGATCCTTTCGTTCTATCGTCGCCGTCTTGCCTTCCGCCACATTGAACTCACTCTTCACCTCGAAATCGCTCCACAATTCCGCCGTATCCACACTCCGGTAGGAAACGAAGCGCTCTGGCGGCGACGGTTTGACCAGCACCTCCTTGATGATGACCTGCGGGTCAAGAGGCTCCAGCGGCAGCGCGCCCGCGACCGATGTTTCCCCATCGCTGCCGCCTCCTTCCCGAGGCGTCTGGGGGGGGGACGGCTTCTCGCTCCCGCCGTGCACGATCTCCACAAGCCCCCGCTTCACCTTGCGCAAGAATCCCATCGCCGGAGTAAAGGGAATGATGAGAACTGCGGCGAGGCAGAGAAACAACAGGACCCCGCCGGCGAAAAGGCAGCCCCGTTTCCGGGTGCGGCGTTGGTTGGGAGTGGAGGAATGATCGCGTGGTTCGTTCATGCTGTGAAGGGAATTCCCATCCTTAACCCCGATTGCGAGGACGCTCAAGCATCCGTGAAAGGCTTTCCTCTCGTCCCCATCCGCCCTATTCTCGTCCCCATGATGACCATCAATTCCCTCTCCAATCAGGTTCCCTTCCCTACCCGCGACGGATCAACGATCCGCAGCATCCTCGACCGCACGAATGCCCCGGTCGAGAGACAAAGCCTCGCCGAAGCCACGCTCCCCCGGGGCGCAGCGACCGAACGCCACTACCACAAGCTCAGCGAGGAGTTTTACTTCATCCTCGAAGGCGCCGGCACCATGGAGATCGACGGTGAGACGCGGCAAATCGGCCCTGGCGATGCCGTCCTTATTCCGGCGCTGGCATGGCACCAGCTAAAAGCCACTTCCCCTGATCGCCTCCGGTTCCTCTGCTGCTGCGCGCCCCCCTACGCGCACGAGGATACCTATTTCGAATGAAGCAGCGGCGGAAAAGCTCCCTTTTCAGCGCGGGGAATCCGTGGGAACCGGTCGGGGACTGCTCACTTCCTTCCGGCGGGGATTCGGCCGTGGTCGGGCCTCGCGCAAGGCGCTCAGGAATTCTTCCTTGCTTACATTTCCGTCCCCATTCCGGTCGAGTTTTTCAAGCGCGGCCGAAATCTTGTCGGGATCGAGTCGCGAGATAGCGGGAATGGAACGGAATTCCTCGTCCGAAATCGCGCCGTCCCCGTCCCGATCCGCCTCGTCAAAGCGAGCGCTCCGCTTCTCCTCAATCCGGGCCTCCAACTCGGAGTGGGCGATTTGGATTTCCTCGAGCGAGAGTGCCCCATCTCCATTGGAGTCCCATGGACTGGTAAGCGAATCGAGTCGCTCGTCCCTGACGTCGCGCGCAACCTGTCGCTCCTCCTCGGAAAGCACGCCATCCCCGTTCACATCGTAAACGCGAAGAAACTCCGGCAGTTCCGCGGTCCGCCGGGGCGCCTCGGACCGAATCCGCGCTTCCACCTGCGCATCGGCAGAGTTCCACCCTCCAGCCAACGCGGCAAGCAGTGCCATCAGGAGTCGGGATGCTGGGTTCATTGATTTCACGGGAATGGGAACAAAGGCGTCGTTAAAGAATCGCTGATCTCCAAGAAATATCCAATCCCCATCATGGGGACGAAGGGCGAACGGTGCCGGTTACATCTTTTCCGGAGCCACCGTCGCCACCGGGTTTGTCATCCGCCATTACGGGCGGCTCGTCTTTGGCCAGACCGGGAATCGCCGAATCCGGCACGAGTTGTTCGATCACGTCCTGCCACCAGGCCGCCTGATCCTCGTAAAGTTCCTCGATGACAACCTGCTGATCGGCATCAAGCGCGGCGTAAAGTTCCTCGTCCTTGGTCGCACCTGCGTAACTCTCGTCCTCGGGCAGAACCGTCTCCCCGGTGGTCTCGACGCGCATCACCGGATCGAACGCGGCCGAATGGCGCACCAGCACCGCGAAAATCCGCTGCTGCTGTGCCTCGGTCAGTCCGAGGACGGGAATGAGCCTCTCAAGTTCCCGGTTGGCCTCGAATTCAACCTGCGCCGCACGCCTCTCAAGGTCCCCCCGGGAATGCCTCGTCATCCGGCGGGAGCGGGGCGACACGGGATCCGGCACCGCCTCGCTCGCGAAATCGGGAGCAGGCATTTCCTTGTCCCGAAGGCTCCGGCGAGCGGCCCCGAGTCCCGAGGAAGTCCGGCCCTGCGATGGCTCCGTTTCAAAAATGGCCTTCGGTTCGCTGCCTGACTCGCGACGCGGAATCGTTCCGCCCCAATCCCTCGCGCCCCAGGGATTTCCGCCGGAATACCGTCCATCCGGAGCGCCCGCTTCGACAATTACCTCCTCCCGCTGGCCAGGTTGCACCAGAAGATAAATTCCAGCCGCCCCGAGCGCGGCTGGAAGGAATATGAGGAACGGGGACTTCATCGAGCGCTGGACGCCACCCGGTCATGCCACCCCTTGCATGAACGCGCTAAGGTTCCTCAGGGAGACTGACAGGTAGGTCGATCAGGGATTTAAACCGAGACTCGATGGTAAGGTGCATGTTTTCCTTACTCTTGACCAGCTTTTTCTGCTGCTCCGGGTCTAGATAAGGAAGGAGTTCATCGTGGACCGCGAGCACCTCGAGGGAGATCTGGAAGAGCGCCCGATCACGCTGCCGAAAAACATTTTTTCCGGTTCTCTCCAAGACGGGCCGCAGCGTGGTGACCTGCTCCTCGGTCAAGCCGAGTGTGCCCTCCAGGCCGTTGAGAGCCTTTTCCGCCCACTCGGCGGTAGCGTCGTCCTCCACGAGGGGCGGGGCGAGGGGGAGTCCCTGGGGCACCATGCGGTGACCGGTGACATATCCCAGCGTGCTCCCGCTCACGAAAATGGCGAGCAAGGCTCCATAGATTTTCCAGTAGGTGGGCAGCGATGTTTTCATAAGGCTTTGTCATTGGTGAGGGGAAGCGGGACTTCAAGCCCGGGATAAGGAAGGATCGCTCCGTCCTTCGACCGCAGATCTCGGAAGGGACGGGCGGCGAGCACCGCGAAAACGGCGAGCACAACCGAAAAGGCCGCGGCGCGAAAAGACCATCGCTGCCACCGGAGGGCGTTTTCGTCACGGCATCGGGCCATCCAATCGGAAGCGATCCTGGTCGCGAATCCGAAAGGCGCCGCCTCCTTCTCCCGCGGAGCGAGGGAACGTTCGCGGCGGGCGGCATCGACAACGTCCATCCATGGCCGCACTTCCGGATCGTTCGGCGGGATTCGGTCGGTGGCACCTCCGTCTGGTAGTCTCGTATTCATGGGATTCTCAAGGAAGGGATTGGATGGGGGCGCTGCCATAAGGCGTGGAGAGGGGGCGCGGCGCGTTCTGGAGACAGCGGAGGGAAGCGCTCATTTTCTTCCTCGCGCGGTGGGCGGTGACTTTCACTTTCGACTCGCCCCAACCGGTAATCAGGCTGACCTCCCGCACCGACCGCTCCTCAAGATCCAGAAGGCGAATGACCTTCTGCTCGCGAGGCTTCAAGGTACCGATGAGGCGCTCCAGCAGTTCCCTTGAACTCCTGCCGCCGTCCGCATCCCTTTCCACATCCGGAATCAGCGCTTCCCCGCCCCGCGCGCGGGAAAGAAATTCCGCCTCGTCGAGGGAGAGTTCGGAGAAACTCACAACCCTCCGAATGCGATGGCGTCGCAAACGATCGTAGCAGGTATTCAAGGCGATCCGCGCCACCCAATGGTGAAAAGGCTGCGCGCCCGCGAATTGCTCGAGTTTGCTGAATATCTTCATGAAGATGTCTTGGGCAAGATCCTCCTCGTCATCGGTGCGGTGCTTGTGGCCGCGGATGATACGGATGACGCGCGGATAAAGGCGCTCAACGAGGCGCCTTGCGGCTTCCTCGCTTCCCTTTCTGACAAGGGCGAGGTCATCGTCCCAAGGCGCTTCGGATTCTTCCATGGCATCTGCGGCGGCAACCGGGGCCTCCGACGTGGATTTTCTATGACTGGCGACGCGTTGGAACGCCTTACGGTTACAAAAATCCGCGGACGGGGAGGATTGTCCGGACTTTCTTCGGGCATCACTTTAGCCGGACATACACCGATTCTCAAGAATTCGATCTCCCGATCATTGCCACGCCCCCTCCGCCAGAGAACCGCCGCGCGATCCCGCGCGGCGGTTCCGGTTCCCGCACACGAATCAGGCCGATCCCGTTGACTGGGGGGGGAACAGGGCCGGACTGATGGCTCATTTCGACTTGGGAAAGTTTTCACCCTTGCGAGATGCCGTCGCCCCAAGGCATCGTGTGTGGGGACGTAGGTCCCCCTATTCCGTTACAAGAATCACACGCTTTTTCGCTTCCGGCCTCACCCGGGCGTCTCATTTCAGAAACACCGCCGGAATCAGTCGCCGATGAATGTCACTATTTCCTTGATCGCTCGCCGTGTGATCTTCGGCACCGTGCAGTCTTCGGCAGGGTAGCCGACGACAAGGAGGAGAAACGCTTTCTCGTCGGCCGGGCGTTTCAAAAGCACGTTGAGAAAACCCATCGGGCTTGGCGTATGGGTCAGCGAGGCCAATCCGGCGTGATGAAGCGCGGCGATCAGGAATCCGGTCGCGATGCCAACACTCTCTTTTGGATAGTAGGTTCTCACAGGCTCTCCCTTCGCGTCAGCGACGCGGGATCGCTGGAAGATGGCGATGAGGGCCGGAGCCTGTTCAAGAAAGGGCTTGTCCGCGTTTGTGCCCAGAGGCGCCAGCGCGTCAAGCCACTGCTCGGGCGCGCGCCCCTCATAGAATCGGCGTTCCTCCGCTTCAGCAGCTTCACGGAGCGAGCGTTTCACGGCGGGATCACGGATAACCACGAAGTGCCAGGGCTGCTGGTTCGCGCCGCTGGGAGCGAGTCCGGCGGTTCGTAGACACGTTTCGAGCACTCCCCCTGGAATCGGCCGATGGGAGAAGAACCGGACGGAACGCCGTCCTTCCATTTCCTGGAGAAAATCCAACGCCCGCTCGCGCATGGACTCGGGTGAATACTCTTGGAAATCGAGCCTCTGACGCTCTCCTTCCTCTTCCGCGCCTGTCGGCGAACTCATTCCCACTTCCGGCTACCCGTGTTCAGAGTCCAATGATTCCCGTTGGTTCCAAGTCCGAGGGTGTTTGGTCCTTTCGCATACATGATGAGGCGATGGCCGTCGCTATACCACCATGCCTTGTGGGCGCCGATGGCGGCGGCACCTCCCACGTAGATGCACTCGCCGCTGGCGAAGCCCGCGAACCCCGCGTTCTTCGCCCGATTGCCAAACGATTTGTTCTCCTCGACGGGCGACTCATGGGCGAAGTAACCGAGCCTCGCCATCTCCTCGCAATGGCCGGCGCAGGCTTTGCTCAGATTCTGGTCGAGGCGCAGGGCGGGCAGACCAAGGGCGACACGACGTGGATTAATGAGGGACGCGAAGGATTTCACCGGAGCCGAGGCCCACGACGAGGATGCGTTGTGCTCTTCGCAGGCTGCGAGGTCGCCGACCAGTTTCCTCGCAGCATCGATGTCCCGCAGAATCTCGACCAGATCCTCGGCGACGTCATTTCCGGCGAGAAGCGAGCGCAAGGTCCTCTCCCTGGGCTCTCTTCCCTCGCACCAATCGAGCTCGGCCTCGATCTCGATGAGAGCCACCGAGCTGCTCTCAAGCAGCGCAAGCTCGGACTTCCCCGCCTTGGCCGCGGCCCCGATCATTCGAGCATACCCCGCTTCGGCCCTCGCGAAGGCCGCGTCCATCTCCGCGTGCTTTTCCTTGTAGTGGCCCGGATCAGCAGCCTTCCAATCCGTCTGCACGAACTTGATCGCGCCCTCCCGCGCTTCCACCCATTCACGATAGACTTTGCGGAACTGCGTCACACTGTTCTCTGCGAAAACCAGATCGAAGGCCTGCGTACCCATGCGATCATCATGGTAGGCCCGGGCCTTCTCAAGGGTTTCCGCATAGGTTTCCCGTGTCGCATCGCCGAGTTTCCGAAACGCGGCATAGGCCCCCTTTCTCCGTTCGGGCTTGGAATCCTTCATGAAGGCCAGCGCCCGCGCCACTTGCGCGGGTGTAACGGTGGGCGCCTCCGCCTTGTCAGCGGCCGCGACTTCCTCGGGAGCATCGGTGTTCCCGGCGAAAACCGGTTCCCCCGCGAAGTGCAGGACGAGCGCCATGGCGATGGACGACCGGGCTCTCAGCATTGCAAGTCAGGATGCAGGGGTGGACTTGTCCTCTACCAGCATGACGCGAAGCGGCACGCGGGTCAACATCCGGTCGTCGACGCTCACATCGATCGAGAATTGTCCGGTCTTCTCAAACTTCAGATTCTGGAAGTTCAGCACGATGTTCCGCGTCACAAAGTAGGCGTCGCTCGGAAGCCGGATTTCAACGCCGGCCCGGAAAGACGGCATCACCGGGTGACCATCCGCGTCGATGAATGTGATCGCGAATTCGTGCCGCCCCTCGTCACCCGGACGGAAACACACCCGCAGGGCCAGAACGCAGTGCGGATGCACGACGGGAAGCGCGCGGGAGCAAATCGTGTCAAACGTGCCCAGCACGCAAAGTTTGCCGTTGTAGTCGGCGGCGGAATCGCAAAGTGTGGCAACCTGAATATCCATTGGAAAATAGCGGGGAGAAACCGGGACGAAACGAGCGCGCAATGCCAGATGCAACTGATTTTTTGACCATCCGGGCTACCTCCGCGAAGGATGGCACGCCTTTCCGTCCCCGTTCAGGGCTTCATCAAGGGAGCGTCCAAAGGAATCTCGCCGCGCAGCAGTTTGCCCGCCTCTCCTGTGAGCCGTAGATAGAAATCCGACGGCACTCCCTTTTCGCCGAGGAATCGGGACTTCTCACCCTGCGGCGGATTCCCGAGGCACTTGAAGATCGCCGTCGACTCATCAACCTCATCAAACATCGCCACATACAACATCGAGGCACCCGCCTGCTTCGCCGCCTTCACCTGGCTCCAGAGAAACGCACCTTTCCTCCGCGGAATCTGGTCGAGTTTTCCGCCGTGGAGATTGTGCCAGCTAAAACCCGGGAAGACGACCGGCAGGAAATCGAGTTTCTTGTCCGCGCACCACTCGATATCCGGCCGCCACCATTCCCGACCATGGTTCGTCGCATCCTCCGGCGTTCCGAACCGCCCGACCGTCCAGGGACTCACGATGTCGGCCATCGCGATGATCTCATGCAGCGCCCCGTCGCGCGTCGCATCGCGTTCGAGTTGCCTCCAATACGCGGGAACCCCGAGCATGACCGCGCACCCATCGTCCTTGAGAAAGCGTACCAGTCCCCGGCATTCCTCAAGCGTATAGGCACGTTTGTCGTTGAACCCAATGCCCCACACCGCGACGACCGGCTTTCCCCGATGGTGAAGGTAGAGGGCATCCCCTGTCACCTTCATCTCCGAACGCAAGCGCCTCCAATCCTCCCTGACCTCGCCCATGCGCCCGAGGCCCATTCCCGAGAGGTCATACATGACGGCGAAGGTTCGTCCCGACTTCCCCGCCCCCTCGCGGCAATGCCCCAGCACCGTATCGGTGTGTTTCCGCACTCGGGGATCACGCAATCCGCCTATGAAACGCTGGACGAAAACACCGTCGATCCCATATTCGTGCATCCATTCGAAATGGCGCAAGACCGTCTCCTTCTTGTAGGAACTGAAAACTTCCGCCACTTCTCCGTTCGGAAGGGAAAAGCCGGTCCTATAGCGTTCGCCGGGACCCCATTCGCTCATGTCGGGCCAGAGATCGAAATTCGCCCGCCCGTCCTGCGGCGGTCCATTTCCCTTCGACCAATGCACCCAGCCCCGTTCCGCACCGTCCCCCTCCGCATTGAACCATCCCTGGTACCCGCACATGACCTTTCCGGTCAGGGTCGTGGGATCGACCCGCGAATCCGCTCCCGCAGAAGCCGCGAACAGAAGCAACGACCCAACGCCAATCCACTTATTCCCCGCGAAGGTCATAGCAAATAAGCCGCGCGGGCTCTTTGGTAAGTTCATCCCTTTCGTTCTGGCACACATAGAGCAGCCCCCGGCTCACCGCCGGCAGCGTCCAGGAATGCTGGGCGAGGAAGAGTTGTTCCCTCGCATCGACCCTGACTCCTTCCGGAGTCAATGACATCCACGCCAATGTTCCATGTTCCCCAAGACACAAGTAGGAACCGTCCACCTTGAGGAGACTACCGCGAAAGTAACTCCGCACCCAGACATCGGGACCCAGCTTTTCCTCCCAACGAAGGTCTTCCTTCCAGACTATCTCGCCCGTCTCCGCGTTCACGCACTTGAACTCGACATCGGGTTCATTCCTTCCCGCGAATCCGTAGACGAATTTCCCTTCCCGCACCGGCGTCATCCAGTGCATGCCGAACCAACGTTCGTTCCACACCGGCTTTCCCTTCATGCCCTCGTCGAACTCGAGCAGAACGCCCCCCTTCTCATAACATTCGGAGATAAAGACCCGATTCCCTGAAACGACGATCGGCGTCGAGGCGTTCACGGATTCATACTTGTCCGCCCGCCATGAAACGCGGTCGAAGATCTCCCCCGTGTCGGGATCGAGCACGATCAAGCCCCCCGTCGCCGGTCGACTCTCCCCACCAGCGAAGACGAGCAAACGCGGCTTTCCTCGAAGAGACTTCACGACCGGAGACGAATAACTCGCGCCCCACTCGTCCTTCACCTTCCACTTCACCTTTCCCGTCAATTTGTCGAGCGCGCACACACTCACGTCCGTCCCACCAACACTGACGAGCAACGAATCCTTCCATACCACGGGTGTTGGGCCGTAACCGAAAAAATTGTCCGCGACGCCGAAGTCCTTCATCAGATCCTGCTTCCAGAGCACCTTTCCGTCGGCCAGCGCCAGACAGTGGAGCTTCGCCGTCACGCCCGCGACGTAGACATTCCCGCCCTCAATGACCGGACTCGCTCGCGGTCCGTTGTTGTATCCATAGCGGTCGCGGTACTCGACCGGATATCCGAAACTCCACAGCGCCTCACCCGTCTCCGCATTCCGGCATTCCACGACCTCCTCATCGCCCAATCGATGGAAGAGCACCAGTTTTCCGCCTCCAATGGCAGGACAGGTATAGCCCTCACCCCGTTTCAGTTCCCAAACCATTTTCGGCCCACCCTCCGGCCACCGGCGGAGCAACTTCGTCTCCGGGCTCGTCGCATCGTCGTTCGGACCCAGAAAGCGCGGCCAGTCCGAAGTTGCCGCGCCTTCCGCGAGCGCCTTCGGAGCAGCATGATAGGTGGCAGCCGCAGGATCGGCACCGCGCGCAACCGGCGACCAGCCCGAGCAGACGAGAAGAATTGAAAGTAAGAATCGAAGCATGGCCGCACCATAAGGGGAATGACCGCATCCTGACAAGCGTCGTGAAACTTCTCGACACTCCCGACCATCCGGGGCCAGTTTCCGGACATGAAATGCGTCATCTGTCCGCAGCCCGGAAGCTTCGCCCTCACCGAATGCCGCGAACCCCAGCCCGCCGAGGGCGAGACCGTGGTAAACATCCGGCGCATCGGCGTCTGCGGCACGGACATGCACGCCTATCGTGGAAACCAACCCTTCTTCGAATACCCGCGCGTTCTCGGCCACGAACTTTCCGGATTCCGCGAGGACACCGGTGAGCCTGTTGCCATCATTCCCTATCGACACTGTGGGGAATGCGTTCCCTGCCGCGCGGGACGGACGAACTGCTGCCAGCGACTCAGCGTCCTCGGCGTGCACGAGGACGGCGGAATGTGCGAGCGTGTCGCCGTGCCCGAGTCGCGCCTCCTCACCGCCCCCGATCTCGGCCTCGACGCGCTGGCCACCGTCGAATGCCTCGCCATCGGGGCCCATGCCGTCCGTCGCGCGGACATTTCCGGCGAACTACCATGGGGACTTGTCATCGGAGCGGGGCCGATTGGAGTCGGGGTTCTCCAATGCGCCCGCATCGCGGGAGCGAGGGTCATCGCCATGGACGTGGCACCGGGACGGCTCGCCTTCTGCCGTGATGTCCTCGCCGTGGACGCGGTGGTCGACGCGCGGGAAAACCCACTCGAACAAATTTGTGAACTCACCGGTGGCGCCATGCCGTCTTACGTCTTCGAAGCCACCGGCAATCTCAGTTCCATGCATGCCGCCTTTGACTACCCCGGCCACGGCGGCACCCTTGTTTTCGTCAGCATCGTCAAGGGACGAGTCGCTTTCGACGACCCGGAATTCCACGCCCGCGAGCTTTCCGTCCTCAGCAGCCGGAACGCGACCCGTGCCGACTTCGAGCACGTCATCGCCTCCATCCGGGCCGGGAAGATCGAAGTCGACCGTTTCATCACGCACCGCGCCCCCATTGACGCGGTTCCTGAAACCTTCGATTCCTGGCTCGAGCCCGGGACCGGCGTGATGAAAGCCATGATCGAGTGTTAGACTTTCCACTGTTTTCCGTATGGCCCATGTTCGTCATCCT
>JAHEDC010000645.1 GCA_024641425.1 Verrucomicrobiales bacterium
TAGTGCGCGCCGAGGTGCCACGCGCCGGCCCCGCCCATGGAGAAGCCCATGAGCGCGACTTTGTCCGGATCGACGGGATAGTGGAGCGCGACATCGGCGATGGCGTCGAGGACGTCGATCTCGCCCGCCGACTTGAAGCCGATGCACTGGCGGCCGAAAACGTGCAGGACGAGGGCATCGTCGGGTTGGAATTGCCCGCGTTTGCCCATGCGGCCGTTGATGAAATGGAGGTCGGTATCCTTATCGCCGCGCCCGTGCAGCCAGACCCAGAGCGGAGCCGGTTTCGAGAGGTCGAGTTTTTCGGGAACCTCCAGGCCATAGGGCTGCGCCGAGCCGTCGATCGGCGAACGATAGCCGCGGACATACACGCCGTGCTGCTTGTCGAGGTTCGGCTTCTGCTCCAACCGGCGCTCCGCTTCATCCAGCAATTTTTCCGCGATCTTCACCTGGTCGGGTTTGTAGAACTCGCGATGAAGCAAGGCAAAGCGCACGGCCTTGTGGAAGATCTCGACATCGGGATCGGGCGCGTCGCCCATTTTCGCGGCGAGTATATCGAGCCGCATTTGGATGGCCGCCGCTTGCTCCGGCTTCAACTCGATGCCCTGCGGCGGCAGGAGGCGTGGAATCGGCTTGATCTCCGCCGGGGCGGAAACGAGCAACGTGAGGAAGGCGGGAAGGACGAAAAGCGGGGCGCGAGTCATGCCGGAATGAAGCGGATGGCGACCCATTGCGCCAGCGCGGAGTTTTCTGGAAGAGACTACGCCCATGCCACCGCAAATGGGATTGCAAATGGCATTTTTTACGGCAACATTCCTCCCATGACCGCAACCATTACTCTCGATAAGGCCGGACGAGTCGTCCTTCCGAAGCGCATTCGGGAGATAATGCATCTCCGTGAAGGCTCCCGCCTGCGGGTGGAGCTTTCCGGCGACACCCTGGAGCTGACACCCGAGGTGCCAGAAACACGGATCGAACGAGCCGAGGATGGTCTCCCCGTCATCGTCGGCTGGGAAGGCTTCGACGCGGCCCAAGCCGTGGCGGAAGCCCGGGAAGACTACCTTGAGCGTCTCGATGCCCCCTTCCGGAAGAAGAAGTGATCGCGCTCGATTCCTCCGTCCTCGTCGCGGCCATGGTCGCGACCGAAGCCTTCCACGCGGTGTGCCGGACCCTCGTCGTAGGGGAGAAGGCGGGATTCTACGGCCACGGTATTTCGGAGACCTTCAGCACCCTGACCGGTGGGCGGCAGGGTTTTCGTCTCAGAGCGGGCGTCGTGACGACTTTGCTGGAGGATCATTTTATCCCCCGTTTGAAAGTGGCCACCCTCACCTCCGCCGAAATGCTCCGCGCTCTCCGCGAATCCGAGGCCCGCGGCGTGCGGGGCGGGGCCGTCTTCGACTACTTCCACCTCGTCGCGGCGCGCAAGGCGAAGGCGACGCGCTTCTACACGCTGAACGTCGCGCACTTCCGCTCCTTCCACCGCCCCGGCGATCCCGAGATCACGCATCCGTGAGGCGGGCGAGCGGCCGGAAAACTATTTTGTCCAATCGTTTTCGGCCCGCGCGGATTTCGGTGCGGGTTCGTTGCCGGGAACGGTTTCCGGCGGCGTCCCTCGTTTACAAACAGAACCATCATTCCATGAAAAACATCCTCAAGAAATCCGGAGTGCTCGCTGCGGCGGCACTGCTCACCGTCGCCTTTGCCACCCCGTCCTTCGGCGCCGATGGCGAGAAGAAGCCCGCCAAGCCGAAAAAAGACCAGTTCTCCAAGGTCGACACCAACGGCGACGGCAAGGTGAGCCTCGACGAGTTCAAGGCGCAGGCCGCGAAGGCGAAGAAAGAGCCGAAGCCGACCGACGAGCAGATCGAGAAGCGCTTCAAGCACATGGACAAGGATTCCAGCGGGGACCTGAGCAAGGAGGAGATGGCTGCCGGTCACGGCAAGAAGGAAGACGGCAAAGGCGAGAAGAAGCCCGGCAAGGGCGAGAAGAAGCCGAAGCCCGAGTAAGGCCCGCGCGTGGTGTCCCGGCCCCGGGAATTCCCGGGGTTCGGGATGTCTTCTGATCCTGAATTCGCGTTGACAATGCGGTGGTCTTCATCCGATAGTCAATGGATTCCAGTTAACCTATCACTAACGAACCGAAATCCATGAAAACCAATCGAATCCTTGCCCTTGTCCTGAGCGTTTTCGCGCTGACCCTCGCCCACGGTTTCGCCGGTGCGATCAACAAGACCTGCCCGGTCAAGAAGGGTAAGGAAGCTTCCAAGGAAGCGACCGTCGAAGTCTCCTTCTGCTGTGAGAAGTGCAAGGCGAAATTCGACGCTGATCCCGCCGCAGCCCTTGCGAAGGTGGCCGATGCCAAGGAAGGCAAGTGCCCGATGAGCGGGAAGGACGTGGACTCGGCCCAGACCTCCAGCGTGACGATTGGCGTCTGCTGCAACAGCTGCAAGAAGAAGGTCGAGGCCGACCCGAAGAAATACCTCAAGGACGTGAAGAAGGACTGATCGTCCTCCGCACGAATTCTCAAGCGAACCCCGCCTCCGGATTCGTCCGGGCGCGGGGTTCTTTCGCTTCCGTCCGGGATGCTCAGCGCGTGATCGAGAAGCCCTTGGCATCGGCAAGGCTTCCCGGGGGGAGGGCGTTCTCCTCGTATTCGAGGATGTGATGGGAGAGATTGCTCTTCTCGCGGATCTCCTCCAGGAACTCCGCGACTTCTCCGACCTCCCCTTTGACCTGGAGCTCGACACGCCCGTCGGGAAGGTTCCGCACCCAGCCGACGACGTCGAAGCCGGTCGCGATCTGCTTCGTCCCGAAACGGAAGCCGACTCCCTGAACGCGGCCCGCGTAAAAGGCCTGCTTTTCGATCATCCCGGGCATCAGGGGAAGGCTTGGAGGAGGGCGTCGCGCCATTTGGCATTCGCGGCATTCACAAGCCGCACTTCGGTGCTGGTTACCGTGAGCCTGATGAAGCGCGGGCCCTCAAGGACGAATGCGCGGGTGGTCGCATCGGCCGCGACGGCTCCGTCCTCCGGAAGCGGGAGCCGGTAGCGGATCCGGAGGGCATCGCGGAGGGCGCGGAAGAACTCGAGGGCGTCCTCCTCGCCCGCCCAGGCGGTCAGCCAGACGGCGTGAT
>JAHEDC010000169.1 GCA_024641425.1 Verrucomicrobiales bacterium
CGTAGAAGAGAAGCATCCGCCGAAGTCCGCACCGTAGGGCTCCCGATTTGGAACCACACCCTAAAACGGAATCCCCCTTCGGACATGAGGTTTGCGGGAGTGTTGCGCGTGGGGACGCTTTGCGACTCGCTCGGAGCGGATCGCGTATTTCCCCACGTCGCCCCTGAGGAGTCGAATTCTCTTCCCAAAATCAAACCTTCCACTCATAAGAGAAGCAACTAAAACGAATTCCCCATTCCCATGAGCGACCCAGACGACGAAAGCAGAGCCTATATCGCGACCCCCGAGCACGAATGGCTCACTAGCCTCACCGGCAAGTGGACGGTAAAGTGCGCGTATTTCATGGGATCCCCGGATAATCCCATCGAGGTCGACGGTACCGAGAATGTGACAAAGATGGCTCCCTTCTGGATCATCTCCCATTTCACCGCCGATCTTCTCGGCACTCCGATGGTCGGACAGGCGGCAACCGGCTTCAATCCCGTAACACGCAAGTTCGTCGGAACCTGGCAGGACAGCTCGATCCCTTTCCTCTATGTCTTCGAGGGGAAAATGGAGACAGGCAAGGACGGCGTGAAGACCATCCGCTTCGAGGGCGAGAACTTCGATCCTGTTCGCCGGCGCATCGCGCTTTACCGCTCGTGCCTCCGTTATCCCTCCCCAACCGAAAAGATCCTCGACCTCAGCGTCGAATCCGACGAAGGAGAAATCCCGATTCTGCGCTATCATTACAAGCGCGTGTGAGCGGAGGGCACACCTCCCGGTGTCTCAGCCCAGCGTTTTCTTCACCTCGACGGCATTGGCATCCCACCAATCCAACAATTCCTTCATCTCGAAGAGATCGGAACTACGATAGCCGGTGATAGCCTCGAAACTATAGACGGATTCCTTGATGACATCGAGGCTGGTATCAGAACGGATGGCCTCGGCAAGGGATTCGGCGACCTCGTAGCTGCGCTTGTCGCCAAGCAGGAACGCGACCCGGCGGCGCACCCTCCAATCCTTCTCGCTGTCGAGGAGAAGATCGATGAGTTCCTTCTGCGTAAGCTGTTCCTCCGTCTTTGATTTCACCGAAGGATAGAGGGTCGCCATCGGAAGCATGTAGGATGCGGAGCGGGTGCCCGACGCGAAGAAGAACTTCACCCGAAGCAACTCGGCCTGTGCGCCGTTGACCTGGGAAGTATCTCGCGAGGATTCGGCGATGTTCGCGATCTGCATGTAAGCGCTCCGACTCCCCCGCGTGATGGCTTCGTCGGCGAGGCGAGTCAGCTGATTTCGATTCTTCAATTGCGAGATCTCCGACATGGCTTCCGGCGTAACGCTCAGGATGCGCTGGATGTTCTCGACGTTCTCCTCCAGATTGCCGATCTTCTCGAAACTCAGCGGATCCGCCGAGGCAATCGGCGAAGGGGAAAGGGGCGGATCGAGCGGGATCCAACGCGGTTCCGCCTGCGCGACGACCGCGGAGGTTCCGAGAACGCGATGACTGAATTTCCTCACCGTCGCCCGAAAATCGGGCGAATAGTACATGGCGGCCAGAATCCCCCCCCCCGCGAGAGCCTGCAACAGAAGCACCGCGACAATCGTCCGGACGGATCCCCATTGCTTGCGTCGATTTCCCCGAGCGGCCGCAGCCGCCTTGTTTCCGCCTTCCGCGACCATGGGCATGACATCGCTGGGCGCGACCTCGCGCCCCGAATCCTCCTCGACCGGTGGCAGGGCATCCACCACCGTGCGCTCGCCGTCAGCCGGGGCCAATGGAGGAACGGGAACAGCAGGAGTGAGCCCCGGAAGGGAGGGTCCCGATTGCGGAAGCGGGGCCAAGGGACTCCGTGGATCAGGGAAAGAACCCTTCGGCCAATGCGAAAGGGATGGCGCCTTCGCAGGAGGAGGGACAGGGGGAAGACCGGCGGCGGCTTCCGCGAAGCCTGGAGGAAAAACGGGGGCCGGTTCGCGGGGAATCCCCGCCACCGTTTCCCCAAGTCCGGGATCCGGTGCCGGGGGCACGTCCGTCATCGGAATCAGATCGAAGCCCAAAGCCGCCGATTCCGATCCTCCTCCATCGCTCGCACCAAGCCCGGCGATCTCCGCTTCGGCATGCTGACGAACCAAGGCCGAAGCGTTCATTTCGGCCGGCGGCACCTCATGGGACTTCGGAGGGTGCGGCAGGGGATGCCCCTTGGAGTCGGTTTCGCCGATGCGCGAAGCCTGTTCTTGAATCTTCTTTTGCAAGGGCGTGAGAACTTCACTGGAGTTCACGGGATTCTCTTCAGATCCATCATCCATAAAGGCTGGATTGCCGAGCCGCTCGGGCGAGAAAGGAGGAATTTGAGCCTCAGGAGTCATTCGTTATCGGTAGTATTCAATCGCGGGGACCGCAGTTCGGGTTCGATTTCATTCAGCTAAGTTCACCTTAATAACAAAGGAAAGTTTTAAATACATCGAAGTGCCAGACAACGATTCGAAAATATCCGACCCTCCGATTAGTGTGGTAATTATTAAAATTAAAGAAATCGAGTGACGCTTTCGTCACACGAAAGGATTGTCGGATTTTGAGGCATGGCATCATTCTAAACACGCTTCCGGTTTTGCAGAGGACCGGGAGGCAATTGAGGGTGAGGAGTCGTTTCGCGAAAGCGGAGCGGCTCCTCTTTTTTTCCTCAATGAAGCGTCGGACTCCCGCGGGGCTCCTTCCGTTCAAAAACCGGAGCCGATCACTTCCGGGCCGCAAGCCAGAGCCAGCCCACAATCAGAAGGAGCCCCCCGATCGGCGTGATCGCGCCCAGTTTCGTAATCCCGGTGACAGCCATGACATAAAGCGTGCCGCTGAAGACGAGAAGCCCGATCGCGAGGCAAATCCAGGGGCCACGGCGGAAACCCGCGCCGACCGCGATCACGTAGAGGGCGACGGCATGGATGAGATGGTAGAAAACGGCCGTCTCCCACCACCCCGCGGCTTTCTCCCCAACGCGCGCGAAGGTCTCCTCTAATCCGTGCGCCCCAAAGGCACCGAGAATGACGCCGAGCGCGGCCATGCATGCCGCCAGGCGGGCGTGACCGGGCGAGGGGAGCGAACTTGGAGACGGCGTTGCAATCATAGGGTCGAGTTTCATTTGTGGGCACGGGAGCCTCCCGCAAGGTATTCGATCCCCTTCTCCGCCGCGTCGGCTCCCATGCGCATCGCGGAGTGCATGTTGGGAAAACAGAATCCACCCTGGCGCCCGGTGGAGTCGAGGTTTCCGATGGTCGCCAGATGTCCCACGATCTTTTCGTGGTAGGGCTCGTAGCCAAAGTCGAAGACCGGATAGCCGTGACAATTGCGGAGAATGTGGATCTCCTCAATCTCCTCGCGCCGACAGACGCCTTCGGCCTCCAGATCGGTGAACACCGCCTCCTTGGCGCTGTCCTCGCCATTCCACTTCGCATCCCCCTCCTGACAGGTCATCTCGACGATGAGGACGGTGTGGTCGGGAGGATCGACCTTCAATCCGGCATTCTTCGGCTCGCCCACACGATGGAAGATCCGCTCCCGGTAATAGACATAGAGACAATCGAGGGCCCGCTCTTTCCGGACAAGCATCCCGTAGATGACAATGGGCAAATGGCGGAGCTTCGCGGCGGCTCCGGTGATCTCCGGCGGCGCGGCCGGCTCAAGCGTCGCGATGATCGAAGGCAACGGAATCGTCGAAATACAGTAGTCGCAGGGAATCTCGAAGAGGTCGCCCCGGGTGGCGATATTCCGGCAACGGACCGCCCGTACCCTCCCGCCCTCGACCACGACTGCCTCCGGCAGGTGGGAAGGATAAAGGACGCCGCCGTCACGCTCGATCCTCCCGGCGATGGCACGAGGGAGCGTCTCGGCACCCGTTTGGGAGTAGTGGAGTGTCTCCTCCAGGAGCGCACTCTCAACGGAGCGCCCCGGTTTTTCCTTGATGCCCACCATCGCGAGAACCTTCTTGATCGCATCGACCGCCGTCAGCCGGGGCATTTTCCGACGGACAAACTGAGCGGACATCATCGTCGGCGGCATTCCCCAGTAGCGGGTGGTGAATTCCTTGAAAAAGAACGCGTAGAGCGGCCGCCCGTAAAGCTGGATCAGGGCTTCCTCGCAATCTCGGGGCTCCCAGGGTGCCACACGGTTCCGGAGTTGCGCGAAGAAGAGTCCGAGGACGCACTGTCCCAGGGTCAGGGTATCCATTCCGCGGATCATGTCCCCGAACTGCAGGGGATAACGGTAATAGCCCTCGGCCCAGCGGATACGCGCGTCCAGATTCACCTCCACCCGCTCGCTCCCCATCATCTCCCTGCAGTCCTCGAAGATCGCCTTGTCATAGGCATGCAGCATATGGACGCCCTGGTCGTAGAAATTGTTTCCGCACTTGCGGCTCAATGCGAGGCCTCCGAAGATGTCTTCCTTCTCCACGACGGTCACCGGCACGCCCTGTCGCGCGAGTATCCGGGCCGCATAGAGCCCGCAGACGCCGCCGCCCAGGATCACCACTCGCTTTCGTTCATCGTTCGCTGCCATGGGTTCGGATACGTGTTAGACGGCGGCGAGGGCCGCCTGCTCGCGGAATTTTTGCATGAGGAAGGTTTCGGGAAGTGCGATCGCACCCGCCAGAAGCGGCTCTCCCTCGGCCAAATCCTCCCGCATCACGGCCTTCAGGCGGTCTTCTCCCTCCATCAGTGCGATAGGAACCCGTCCCTCCGCATCGGCGGTCGCACACCCGTCGATGAGACCGTAAAAGGCATCTCCCCCGATGCCGTGCTCGATGATCTCTCCTTTCGTAATCGCGCGCTTCGCGTAGGCGTAAACGTCCGTCAGGCGCCCGTAGGCCGGAGTCATGATCGCCCGCCGATGGAGAACCGCTTCCGCGATCGCTCGAGGCGTTTCGACATGGCAGAGATGGTACGGCCGATAGAAAAGATAGTAAGGTCCGCTTCCCATCTTGTAATATTGCATGTACTGGCCTTGAACCGGTTCATTGCAGAAGCCGACCACGTAAACCCCGCCGCCGGGCTCGGCCCCGAGAATATAATCGACACGGCCCTCGCCGCCGTACTTCTTGAAATCGAAAAGGTCGAGCACCTCGCGCACGTCGTCCGCACTGGGTCCTTCCATCCCGGATACCAACGGGGTCAGACCCGTCCCGTTGGCAAGACAGGCCATTTCGATATTGAGCTTCGTCCCGTCGGTGTAAGCGCAGCATTGGATGGCGCTCAGATGCCGCTTGGCCGCCTCATGTCCCAGCGACTCGGCCGTCGCCTTGCGCTTCAGGAAGCCCTTGATGTTTCCGGCCTGCACGATGTCGAAGCCCCAGAGCAGGATCTCGTCGATCATCGTCTTCAGCACACCATGCTGGTCCCCGGCATCGCTCGTCACAATGACATCGTACTTCGCGGCCTCGGCCTGGAGGAGGGGCCCGAGCGCCAGATCGACCTCCGCGTTCATCAATACCACATCGATGCCGCGCCTGATCGCTGCGAAACAATAGCGCGCCGCGGGCCCAATCGTATTCGAAGCCTCCACAAGCACATCCAGGGCCAAGCCATTCTCGGCTTCGAGAAGTGCCAGAGGATCATCCGTAATAAGGATCTCCTCTCCTTGCGACACTCCCAGGGGAACCTTCGCATTCCCGACCTGGAACACCCGACGCCCCGATGCTTCGGCCGCAAGTCGAGCCGCCTCCAGGGAAATGTCCCCGATAAAGGCAATCCGCATTCCCGGTGTGCGCGAAATCTGCCACGCGATACCCATTCCCATCGCCCCCGCTCCAATGAGTCCGACCCGAATGGGACAGCCATCGGACTCGCGTTTTCTGAGCTTTTCGATCATGGCGAGAGTGGTAAACGGGCGGCGAGGAGGAACGAAACTCCCTCCCCATCGGCGCCAGGTCAATTCCCCGCGTCCTTGATTTCCCGGACAAAGACGTTCGCGAAGATCGCCTTTCCCCCTTCGAACCACAGGCCGACCGGCCCCGTCTTCCGCGCGAACTCCGTCTTCCCGGCCAGTTCCACATCCTCTCCATCGATCCTCAACGTCAGGGCGTCCCCGACGCAACGGACCCGCGCGCGGTGCCATTTCCCCTCCTCGCGCCCCTCCGCCGAGATCGACAGGGACTTGCTCTTCACCCCGCGCAAAACCAGCCCGCCCTCGCCGAGTCCCTTGCCGGGGAGTTGCCAGTCAAGTACCAATTCGAAATTCCCGTATTCCGCGTTCGTCACCAGCGGCAATTCCTTCTTTCCGGCACAGTGCAGTTGCCAGTCCTTCACCCTCCAGTTCTCCGCCCCCCCTTCGACGGGCTTCCAGCCCTCCAGATTCACCCCGTTGTAAAGTGGGAGGAAATGTTCGTTTTCCGGCGCGCAGTCCTCCGGGGGCGGATTCGTCGAGGGTAATTCCTTGAGGCGAAGGTTCCGGTAATCGACGACCCCACCCTCGGATTCCAAGGCAATGTAGCCCTTTCGGTAGCGGCAGTTCTTCCCCCCCGAAACTTCCTTGCCGTTCACCGCGAGCCGAATTTCCCCGTTGTTGCACGTAATCCGGTAGTGATTCCATTCCGGCGAGGCTTTCGAACGATTTTCGTTCGGGAAACTCCGCTGCCCGCGGTTCGGAGGAAAGGGTTCCATCGTCGAGCCGTGGATGGGAAAAATATCTCCGTGAGTCGTATACCAGTCGGACTGTCCGTAGGCCTCATCCAGCACCTGCACTTCGATCGCCCGCAGGAAAGGGGTGCCCGGCGCGGAAAGCGATTCGGCCCAGGCAAACACGCCCGCATTCCCTCCCGGCACCAGATGCCGCCATTCCAGTTCGAGGATGAAGTTCTCGTACTGCCGCTCGGTAACCATCGTCCCCGTCGGCTTCCCCGTGCAGTGGATCATGCCATCGACCACGGACCAGGTATCCGGAGCACAGGCGACGTTCACCCAGCCACTCAGGTCCTTGCCGTTGAAAAGAGGAACAAAACCTGCCGCCTCCTCGTCCGCCATGACAGGGAGAGGCAAAAGGACGGCAGCGAGGAAACAGACAGGGAGCGCGTTCATTCCGGGAGTCTCCCGCATTACGGCCCGCCGGTAAACGGGAAAATCGCGCCTTCCCACCTTCACCGAAGGGCACGGTAGCCAAAGCCGCGCATCCTCCGCAGGGCACGGCCCACGTCGAGAGTGGCGAGATAATTCGGCAATTCCCGCGGGCGTTCGCTCGCTTGGGCCAATTCCGGACGGAGGAGGCCCTTCCGAATCAGGAAAATGCTGTAGCCCGATGCCTCAAGGTATTCGGTGACCGGTGAGGGATAAAGATCGTGCTCCTCGAAGACGATATCCCGCACTCCGTCTTGCCCGATCAACCGCCCCGCGCCCCGCAGAACCTTCAACTCATGGCCCTCCACGTCGATCTTCATCAGCCCGACGCGCGATTCGGTCGGGATCTCATCCTCCAGGCGCCGAGTCCGCACCCGAGCCTCGATGCGTCCGCCGCTTCCTTCCTCACCAACGAAAGCGGTGCCGCGATTTCCTGAAAACTCCTCGGGCAGAAAGAGTGGCTGCACTCCGTCGACATCGGAAAGGGCCAACTCCCGGCACTCGATCCCCCCCAGGGCAGCGCCTGCGGGGGAAGCCTCCCACCGGGAGACATGCCCGCGAAGGGTTCCGAAGATCGCCGGATGGGGCTCGAAGGCGATGACCTTGCCCGTCTTCCCGACCGTCCGCGCGAGCAGACCCGTCATCAATCCGTCGTTCGCCCCGATGTCGAGACAAAGTTCCCCCGGATCGGCAAGGCGGGCGAGGATCTCGAGCGTTCCAAGATCGTAGACCCCGATTTTCGTGATCGATTCTCCGATCCGGTCGGCGGCATCGACGTCCATTTCCAGTCCCCATGGCAGGCGAACCCGCCCCGTTCGCCCACGCCACCGGCCCTTCCAGACGAGTCGCCGGAACAATTGGACTGGCCGGAATAGCAGTTCCGGCTTGCAATAGGCCGTGGCGTTGAAAAGCTTGCTCATCGGGCGCTTTCCTATCGCACTCCCCGGGAATTCCCGCAAGTGCCCGCTCCGTCGAAACCGACTAGGAGCGCCGGCGGATGATGAAAAGAAAGCCCGACGTGGCGATCAGGATGAAGATTCCCGGCTCCGGCACAAGCCGCAACTGCTTCGGCTTCTGAAGTTCCGGAGCCGAGGGAACACTCACCGTCGTCGGCGCATTCTCGTCCCCCTCCTCCGCTCGCGCGGAGGAAATTGCCTCACCGAGGCAAAACGCGACGAGCAGAACACGAAGGAGATTTTTCAAGGCGGGGAGGAAGGAAGCGGAACGGGAAAGATAATGCGGAGTTTTTTTAACAAACCGCCGCCTTCCTGTCAAGAGGATGCGAAAGGGTTTTCGGCCACGCGCAGCCACGTCCTCAATCGACCGGAGGAGGCGGAGGAGGCGGCGCAGCAGGTCGGGGAGGAGAGGCCTTCGGGCGCGCGTCCAGAATCGGTTTCACCGAGGCCCAGGTCGCGGCAGCCGCACCGGCAAGAGGGAGCCAGAACCCGAGAAGGGTGCGGGAAACCTTGATCTCCACCAGGCCCGATCCCGTCCGCGTCGCAAGCAGTATCATGAGAAGGGCCATGCCCGCGCACCCCGCCAGCGCCATCGGCACCCACGATTGCTTGGCGGCCGTCCTGAGATTCCACACGTAGATTCCAATGCCCCCCAGAGCGGCGAGCATCATGAGCATTCCGGGATTCCCCGCTCCGGCCAGCGTCGATCGCCCTGCCGTGAAGCCCACGATCTTCCGGTAGGCTTCGAAATCGGGAAAACGCAGTGCATTGAACAACAAGCCGAACACCACCACCACCGCAAGCCCGGCAAGATAGATCTGCCCCTTCCGGTCGAGCCGCTTGAACTCCGCGACACCCTTGCTCATTCCCTCCCTGGCCTGCGCAACCGCGCGGGCCGCGGCATCCTGCGAAGGAGTTCCGTGCCCGCCGCTGCCAGCGGTTTCATTTTGCTTCTGTTCGTCTTCTTCGTTCATAATTCGGATGATTTGCCTTAGGATTCCAAAATGCTAAACGGTCTGTCCCCCCCCCGCAATCCCTGATTGTATTTCCCCTCGCTTCACGAAGCCCTCCCCTCGCTCCTTCTTTGACCATTCCCCGAACCGGCGCAATAATGACTCAAGCAGAGCCGCCTTCCCCATGAACGACACCACCCACCCCTCCGCCAGCATCGAGGAAATCCTTGCCGAACTCCGTGCGGGCCGCATGGTGATCGTGGTCGATGACGAGGACCGCGAAAACGAGGGCGACCTCATCGCCATCGCGGAAACCATCACGCCCGAACAGGTGAACTTCATGGCCACCCACGCCCGCGGCCGCATTTGTGTTCCCATTTCCCCCGAGACGGCCGAGCGGCTCGAACTCCCCGCCATGGTCGCGCGCAACGCCGATTCCTTCAAGACCAACTACACCGTCACCGTGGACGCGGCCCGTGGCGTCTCGACCGGCATCAGCACGCACGACCGCGCAGCCACCATCCGCGTCCTTGCCGATGAAACCTCGATCGCCGAGGATCTCGTCCGGCCGGGACACATGGATCCGATTGTCGCGAAATCGGGCGGCGTCCTCCGCCGCGCCGGCCACACCGAGGCGGCGGTCGATCTCGCCCGCATGGCCGGCTTCTCTGACTGCGGTGTCATCTGCGAGATCCTCAACGAGGACGGAACGATGGCCCGTCGGCCCGATCTCCAGAAATTCGCCGAAAATCACGGCCTCCGGATCTGTACCATCGAGGCCCTCATCACCTACCGGCGCGAGCGGGAAAAGCTCGTCGAGCACGCCGAAACCATCTCCCTCCCGACCGATTTCGGCGACTTCACCCTCCACATGTACCGGAGCACACTCGACGAGAACGAGATCCACCTCGCCCTTGTGCGGGGCGAGATCGATCCGGACAAACCCGTCCTCGTCCGCGTCCACAGCGAATGCCTGACCGGTGACGTCTTCGCTTCCCGCCGCTGCGATTGCGGAGGGCAACTCCACGACGCCATGCGCCGCATCCACGAGGAAGGCGCCGGCATTCTTCTCTATATGCGGCAAGAGGGTCGGGGGATCGGCCTCGCGGCGAAGATCCACGCCTACAAGCTCCAGGAGCAGGGCTACGACACCGTGGAAGCCAACCTCAAACTCGGTTTTCCCGGCGATCTCCGCGACTACGGCATGGGCGCGCAGATCCTCTACGATCTCGGCGTCCGCAAGATCCGCCTCATGACGAACAACCAGAAAAAAGTCGTGGGACTCCAGGGCCACCACCTCGAAATCGTCGAACAAGTGCCCATCCAACGCGAACCGAACGAGCATAATCGCCGTTATCTCGACACGAAGCGGGAGAAAATGGGACACTTTCTCTAAACAGACAATTGCCAAACCCGGAATTCCCTGCAATCTAAAGCGCTATGTCGGCAGTTTCCTTACCACGGCGTCCCCGTTCCATCGGCGCACGCAGAACCATCGCCATCGTCGCAAGCCTCTACAACGAGGAGTATGTCAGCGGTCTGATCGAGGCGGCGAACGATGAATTGATCCGCATTTCCCCCAATGCCGCCGTCCCGCTCTACCGCGTTCCCGGGGCCTTCGAAATCCCGGTCTGCGCGGAATACGTGGCGCGGAAGACCCAGGTCGATGCCATCATCGCTCTCGGCGTCGTCATCCGCGGCGAAACCTCCCACGCCGACCTCATCGGCACTTCGGTCACGAATGCCCTCCAGAACCTTGCTACCTCGACCCTGATTCCCATTATCCACGAGGTCATCCTTTGCGCGAACGAGGAACAGGCCCGCATCCGCTGCCTGGACCCCGAATACAACCGCGGCATCGAAGCCGCCCGCGCCGCCGTGAATATGTCCGAGCTCTTCGCCCGACTGAACACGGTGACCGCCACTGCGAAAACCCATGGGTAGACGCCGCGAAGGCAGGGAGGCCGCCGTCCAGTTCCTTTTCTGCCAGGAGATCAATCACGACGCCCTCGGACCGGAAAGCCTCGACCGTTTCTTCTCGCTCCGGAGCGCTTCCGCTTCCGTCCGCGCGTTCGCGACCGAACTCATCCACGGCGTCCTCGCCGCCCTGCCCGAGATCGATCCCGTCCTCGACCGCATCACCGAGAACTACGAGCTGAAACGCCTTTCCGCCGTCGATCGCAACATCCTTCGACTCGCCATCTACGAGATGCTCCACGTCGAGGCCATTCCACCGGTCGTCTCGATCAACGAGGCCATCGAAATCGCGAAACGCTTCGGCACCGAGGAATCGGGACGCTTCGTCAACGGCATTCTCGACCGTTTGCGGAAGGAACTTCCCGCGCCCGCCCGGCGGGAGCCCGGAACCTAATGCGTCTCAAGCAACGCTCGCCATGGCAGGATTCTTCAAGAAACTCATCAGCAAATTCACGCGCGAGAAGATCGACTGGGACGATCTCGAACACTCCCTCATCTCCGGCGATGTCGGCGTGAAAATGACCTTGTCCATCATCGATCGCCTCCAGGACATGGGCCGCAAGCTCAAGCCCGAGGACATCGCCGACGTCGCGCGCGAGGAAATCCTCGCCATTCTTCCCGACGAGGTTCCCGAACTCGTCCCCTTCCCCGACGGTCGTCCGAAAGTCCTCCTCATCGTCGGCGTCAACGGCACCGGCAAGACAACCTCCACCGCGAAACTCGCCAGTCACC
>JAHEDC010000646.1:0-1046 GCA_024641425.1 Verrucomicrobiales bacterium
CGTCCTTAGCACGCGCGAGCCCGCTCACCTGCGCGACGCCATCCTCCCCCTCGGCATCACCTCCATGAGCGCCGGCAGCCACACCGAGCCCGGCGGCTACACCGGCGAGGGCGGCGACGACCTCCACCTCACCGTCAAGGGCCGCCGCGTCGAACTCGACGACGCGCAGAAGAACGCGTCCGACTGCTCCCGTGCCACCGGCCAGTTTGACATCGCCGATGAGCGCAGCCCCGCCGAGATCGCCGCCCTGCTCCGGGCCCGTGGCTTCGATCCCGTCTGGAAGGACTGGGAGGAAAGCATCCTCGTCCCAAAATCTACCGAAACGCTGGATCTCGCAAAAGCGTAAAATCATCGGGATGCAGATTACCCTCAATGGTAAACGGACAGAGGAATACGGTTATGCGCTTCCCGTTTCGTCCCTGCTGGATCAACTCGGCCTCACCGGCCAACCCGTCCTCGTCGAGCTCGACGGCATCGCCCTCCACCCCCGCGAGCACGCCGAAACCACCATCACCGAGGGTGCCGTCGTCGAGATCATCCGCATCGCGGCGGGCGGGTAGACGGCATCCGGGTGATCGTACGCGAGGGGAAATCCCTGCTTCACCCGGATTACTCGGGGAGCGACTCGAAAACGGCCCGCAGGGGCAAAATCCGCGGCCGTTTCTGTCTCGGATCGCGCCGTGGATAGGTGCCTTCGAAGCCCCCTCGAACCGAGAGCACCCCGTCTTCCGGAGGGCCGTATAGAATCACGGCTTGAAGGTCCCCCGTGTAGGAGAAATCATCGGGCCCTTCATCGGTCAGGGTGACCTTGCCCGACAGGATCGCGAAGCGGTAGTCCTCGTGATCACCCGCCGGCACAAGCGACAGCGAGCCCTCGGCCGCCCTGATCGCGTAGACTCTCTTTGTGGCGGGATCGACGCGTTCCATGATCCCGGACGGATAGATCTCCCGAAGCCACTTCTTGAGCGCCCCCGCATCGACGACGCGCTCATTCTCGGAAGGATACGCAAGCGGCTTCCAGTCGTCCGCTTCCAGGGCCACGTTCT
>JAHEDC010000646.1:1056-3126 GCA_024641425.1 Verrucomicrobiales bacterium
CCTGGTAAGCCGTCATGCGGTCATCGTCAAGCGTGACGAAATCCCGCATCCCCTTCCCTTCCTTCAGGGGCGGCAGCGTGACGACGCGCGACGCGCGACGTTTGTCCGGCAGACCGAGGCGAGCGGCCAGTCCGCGAAGCTTCCGTACGGAATATTCGGCCAGCGGCTCGCGGACTTCGCCTTGGGAGTCCGTGTGGAAGCCATCAAAGGAATCGACAAGTTTTCCGCCCGCATCGAGGACGGCCAGATCGACGTTGCTCTGCCCTTGCCCGCCGGGTCGCCCTCGCTGGGGCATGAATTTCTCCCGCCACACATCGGAAACCGCATCGGGGATGGCATCGCTGTTCCGGTGACCGTGCCACGACGTCACGATGTAGGGCCCAAGTTCGCGCACGACGGAGGGATCAATCAGCGAGGTCCCACGGACCTGCGTCGCGGTCGCTCAACAGTGCCCGGAGTAGAGGTCGCCGTATTGCGCGTGGATGATGACGAGGAAAACGGGGCGTTTCTCCGCCTTCGCCCGCGCGAGGGCCTCCGGCAGCGAAGGCGCCCAATCCAACCGGTACATTCCCAAGACATCATCCGTCGGCCGCAGTTCCTCGATTCGCCCGTAAATCCGCTTCGCGTCGGCATTCTGCGCCCTGACGGGAGTAAGACCGGCAATGGCCAGAAGAGGGAGCAGACAGGGCAGAATTCGCGGGGTCATCATCGTCGGAAAATTCCTCCGCGATCCCGATCAAGACAATCGGAAAAGAACGCGACGCCCTCCCTCCGAGCCCAGCGGGCCACCGCCGCCGCAGATGCAACCTTCGTATCCGCCCCCACGGAGCACGGCGCGGACGGTCTTCGGGGCGGGCCTATTCCCGGATGACACGGTAGTAGCGCTGGGGGGCATCCAGGGGGAGGCTATCGTCGATGTAATTGGTGGTGCCGGGGTCGCCGGGGAGACCGGTGGCGATGGTGTCCCAGGGAGCAAGGAAGCTGTCGGTTGCCTCGATGCGGTAGGTGCTTCCAGTGCTCGACGTCCAGGTGAGGGTGACCTCGCGGAAGAGGGGGTCGTAGACGAAATTCGTGATGGCGATGGGCTGGGGCGGGGCGGGAGCGCCGATGCGGATGTAGTCGAACTCGACGGTGCGGCCGCCCACGGCGCCGGGATCGATGCGGAGGAGGTTCAAGTTGCCCTCGAAAACGCCCTCGAAGCTGATCTGGTAGGTATGAAACTGCCCGTCGCCGATGATGACGCCGGAGGGAATCTCGGTGCGGCGGACGGCGGCGGCTCCCCCGCTGGCGTCGCCCCAGAAGATCTCGACGAGGGCGGTGTCGCTCTGGCGGAAACGGAGTTCGAGGAGGGTGCCGCCGGCGGGATCGTAGGCGAGACCGCCGCGGCTCATCTGGGGATCGTTGGCGGCGGCGTTGTAGGCGAGGATGCCTCCAGCGGCGGCACCGTTCCCGTTGGCGAAGCCCCAGCCATCAAGGCCGGTCTCCCATTCGCCGAGACTGGTGAACATGCCGAGCGGCGCGTTGTCGGTGCCGACAAAGGAGGGCACGGCCTTGATGCGGATGGAAAGCGGAAGACTGACGCCCGGGTAGCCGGTGTAGCTGGCGGTCACGGTGTAGCTGGCGGTCGGCGTGACGGTGAGCGGCGTGCCGCTGATGGAGCCGCTGAAGGGATCGAGGAAAAGCCCGTCGGGTAGGGCGGGCGCGACGGCGAAGGAATCGGGCGCGGGGCCGACGAGCACCGGGTTGTTGGCGGCGATGGCGGCGTTCACGTTGTAGGTTGCGGGATTGACGCCGTAGCGGAGGATGCCGGGATTCCGCACCTCCAAAGTGAGAACGAAATCACTGGTAAGGCCCCCGGTGAAGCTTGCGGTGAGGGTGTAAGGCGCGGAGGCGGTCACGGTGTCGGGCGTGCCGGTGATGACGCCGGTCGAAGGATTCAGGACGAGGCCGGACGGGAGCGCGGGAGTGACGGCGAAGCCGGTGGGCGTGCCGTTGGTGACGACGGGCGCGTTGGCGGCGATGACGACGTTCCGGACATAGACGGCGGGCGCGAGGGTGTAGCCGGTGAGC
>JAHEDC010000647.1 GCA_024641425.1 Verrucomicrobiales bacterium
CCCAAAAAAAAGAGGCCGTTCCGAATCATTCAGAACTGCCCTCTGTTTTCCGGTATTTTCCAGGCCGATCAGGTCACGACACCGCCGTCTACAACGATAACCTCGCCGTTCATATACGAATTGCGGTCGCTGCACATAAAAGCCGCGAATTCCGCGAGTTCCGCCGGCTGTCCGAGCCTTCCCAGGGAAACCCAGTCCCCGTGGGCCTTCAGCAGTCTTTCCGGCAAAGTGTTACCGAGGTCCGTGTCAAAAATGCCGGCGGCGATAGCGTTAACCGTGATCCCAAAATTCGCGGCTTCCCTTGAAAGGCACTTGGTAAACCCGATCATCGCCGCCTTTGAAGTCGCATAATGCACAGACGTCGGAAGCGCGGAGATCGCGCCTATGGAAGTGATGTTCAGGATGACGCCTTTCCTTTGCCTTATCATCCGTTTGTAAAAGGGTTTGGTCACAGCAAAAAGGCTGTTCACATTCGTATCGATAACCCAGTCCCACGACCGGTCGGTCGTGGTAGCGAAGTTGTCAGGCTTATTCACAGCGGCATTGTTCACGAGGACGTCGACCCCTCCCCACTCTTCCGTAATTTCACGCGCAACCTTTTTCAACTCGACCCTGTCGGTGACGGAGACCTTGTATGATAAGCAACGGCGTCCGTAAGCCTTCACGTCTTCACTAACCTTCTCCGCAAGGTCGTCTCTCTCGTGGTAGTTGAATGCGATGTCGGCCCCTTCGCGAGCGAAGATCCTGCAAAGCGCAGCCCCTATCCCGCGTGTTCCGCCGGATATGAACGCCCGTTTTCCTTCCAATAGCAAACTCAAATTGTCGTTCTCCGAATGATTGCAAACGAAATATTTACACTAAACAGAAAGGTTAATGAAATTGCCTATATGTGACAAGTAGCCAAATCAAGAAATTCACCCGGCGGCATTGGGAACATCCACTTTTTCATGCGGTAGCCAAGCCGGATGGCATGGTCGTTGCCGCCCTAAGGGATGGTATTCAGTGCCGGATGCGCGAAGTGTTGCAATAGCAGGCTTTGACTGCAAGCATCACGGCCGGGCTGACAATTATTGTAATTTCGCCGGGGCCTCGCCACTGACAGGAATTGTCGAAAAGATAACGTGGTGTGCGAATATCGGACGAACCGGAGCGATCCAAATGACAAAAACTCAAGTTAGCCACGGTGGATTTTCACTCATTGAATTACTGCTGGTGGTCTTGACTCTGGCATTGTTGGCCACGATCGCGATCCCCTCGCTGCTTAAGTCCAGGGACGCGGCCGAAAAGGCCGCCGCGATCGGAACGCTTCACACGTTGCACGTGAATGAAACCGGGTTTAAGACCGGCAAAGGCAGGTATGCGACTCTGGGCGAACTAAATAGCTACTCGGGCAACAGACTCGGGACGCCTTTGGGCTCAATGCTATTGCGCGGGAATTACAATTTCTATATCTTCCGCGACACGCCCTCTTCATTGAAATCGCGATACACCATACTCGCGGTCAAGTTCCGAGATACCAGGGCGATTTCCGCATTTACAATGAAAGAGGACGGAGTGATTCAGACTTTGATCGAATAAGTACTTCAATCCTGCGTGGTCGGATATCCATAAGGCGCCTTTCATTAGATTCAGAATCTACCTGCCCGACCTTGCCCGGTCCATTCCAATCGAAACGCATATCTCCATTCCACAGGAGTCAATCGTATGTTGTCACATGTCGTTGATGAAGTAAGTTTCGTCGAGCCCTTTGAAATTCAACAGGCCTTCGTGAACTTGAGTGACGAAGTTTCAGATCTTCAGGTCGTAGAAAATTTCCTTACTGCTGTAGAAAGAAGATATTTGAACGAGCCGGAGCCGTCTTTCGACCGAAGCAGACTGAGGACCAGCCTGCAAATCCTCGAGGGCTTTTCAGGAGAGTTGCACAAGGAGAAGTTCAAACGGCTTGTGAACGAGATACGCGAGCAGCTTCGGATCTGGATTAGTGAGCTTCAGGATCGCGACGACAAGATTGCCGCGTATCACATACGCGGATTCTGCGACGACACCGCAAGGAGAATTGAGCCGATCGTCTATTCGGCACTAACAAGATTCTACAGGACACTGGGTGGATCGGCGTCCAGCCAAAGCAAGTTCGATCTTTCTGTCACACGGCTGTTTTCAAAGCCTACTGATCCTCCGTACCGGCAAATGCTGATCGAGCGCGAGGACCTGTGTCTTCAGATCGAGGCGTTGTTCGAAGGATGGGACCATAGCACCCCCACTCGACGTTCAAGTGCCCATGCTTCTCTTGTAGTTGCGAAGCTCGATGATTTTCAGCGTGAGGGCGAAGGGTTTACTGAATACCAAGACTTGGTCAGAAGCGGCATCTTCGAAAGGGTTAGGGAATTCAAGAGAAAGCTGGGTGGTCTGTACTTTGAGCCAAAGATCACTGCCGCAGCGGTCGAATGCAACATAACAATAGGAAACGTGTTCAACAGTTTGCTGGCTTCCGCGAACGGCAACCTCGGCGAAGGCTTGAACGAGGGAGTCGATCTCGCAGAAGCGTTTTATGACGCTTCTCCAGGAGCTGAAGAACACCTCACCGAGATACTTGCTGAACTGCGTGTTGAATCTGAAGCAGATACCGATACACACAACGTAACGGCAAACGAACTTCTGGAACTGGTCTGCGAAGGTAATCCGGCGCCACTTCGAGAGTCGCTGCCAGCCTCGGCATCGTTGGTCGATGAATCAGAACCGGAAGAGAAGCACGTGCCGAAAGCCAAAAGCGCGCAGAAACGACTCGAACCGCTATTCTTCACATTGTCCCAGCCGGAGCCCAACCACGCTGTCATTCGCGAACATCTGCACAGATTCGCTGCGATCGACCATATCGACCTAAGCGATTTCATCGGCAGGCCGGAGGACCCTGTTGATCACTTATGCAGAAACGTCTTGGGCGTGATCTTCTGGATCGAGGAGCTTTGCGAACACGAACTGAACCAGAAAGGTGAGATGTCGGCGTCTTTGAAGGACGAACTTCACCGGCTCCTCAGAAAATCTGAGGAATTCTCGGAACAGCTTGAATATCTTGTGCGGGAAAATGCGTCAGTTCCGCAGAACAGGCTTCTGA
>JAHEDC010000170.1:0-622 GCA_024641425.1 Verrucomicrobiales bacterium
TCAGGAACTGCTCGATGTTCCGGATGAGCATGTCGCGTTCCTCGTTGCGATTGATCCTGTGCATGGCGAGCCCCGCCAGCGCCTTGGCGTAGACGGCGAGCTGGTTGCGGTCGCGGTAGATGAAATCGCGCATCTCGGCATCCACGACCTCGGCGTCGCAGAGCACCATGAAGGTGAAGGCGTCCATGTTATCCGCGAATTGCTTGCGGTTGCGTTTCTTATCATTCGGCCAGTTCTTCAGCGCCTGCACCTCCTCGTCCTGGAATTTCTTGAGACGGGCGACACCGCGCTCGAGGACACCCTGCGGAATCTCGACATCGTTCGCCTTCGCCAACTGCAGGCCATGGATAACGACGGCGGTTGTGTGCGGCCACGATTGTTCCTCCCAGCCGGAGAACCAGCCCCAGCCGCCGTCGCGGTTCTGCATCGCCACGAGACGGGCGACCCCTTCCTTCACCATGTCCTCGACCTTCTGGTCATCGAAGACAGGATTTTCCTTCCAGCGCTGCCACTGTTTCGCGCGTTCGACGTCGTCTCCGATTTCCTGCGGGTTCAGGTTCGTCCGTTTCTTCTGCACATCGGCCAGATCCACGCCCATGCCTTGGAGGATCTTTTGAGTGAT
>JAHEDC010000170.1:632-11556 GCA_024641425.1 Verrucomicrobiales bacterium
GTGGGAAGGAATCGGTTCAGGGTCTGCTCGGTGCAGCCGTAGGGGTAACTCGAGAGATAGGGCAGGGCGTCCACCATCGCCATGGCGACGGTGGGGGAGTAGCGGACTTCGAGCAGGCTTTGCTCGGGCTTTCGCTCGGCGGGAACGGTCAGCGTAACGGTGCCGGTCTCGTCTTCCGAACGGATCGCGCCACTGTAACTGTCGGTCTTCAACATCCCGTGAACGAAGACTGGATATTTCATGCGCATGGCATCGCTTTCCTCGTCGGTCAGCGCGCTCATCGTGATCTCGGCCTCGCCTTCGTCCAGCACGCGCACCCGCCAGTCGAGTCGCTTCTCGCCGTTGGCCTCAATCTTCGCCTTCTGTTCCCGTGAGACGCCTTCCATGGGCACGAGGGTCTTGCCTCCCAGTTCGAGAACGACGCGCACGTCCTTCGCGGTTTCGAGATAGTTATGCACGTTCGCGCTGAGGACGACTTCATCGGTCTGGACAAAGAAGCGCGGGGCCTGCATGCGGATGAGGAGGTTCTTGCTCGTGATGACTTCGGCCTCGCCCTGGCCGACATTCGTGCCGCCACCCATCGCCCAGGTGCGGATCTTCCACGTCGTCAGGTTCTCCGGCATATCGAGTTCGATCTCGGTGATCCCGTCCTTGTCTGTCGACAGCGCCCCCGCCCAGAAGGCAAGGTCGGCGAAGTTCTCGCGAATGGTCGGAGTGACTTCCGGGGATGCCTCCCCACCTTCACCGCTCCCGTTGGTTGCGGGAGTCGCGTTCATGGCGGCCTGTTCCATCATCGGAGCGGCGTCGGCGACGGAAAGGGAATCGACAGCGGCTCCGGCCATAGCCGCCATGGGCATTGCGGACTTGGCCATCGCGCCCCTGCGCATTTCGCTCCCCGGCATGGCACCTCCTCCTCCGAATCCCGCGCCTTCCATCATTCCAAGATCCGCCACCCCCTCTCCGAACATCCCGATGCTCCCCATCCCGTCCTTGTTCTTCAGGCCGACGTTGTTGAACCACTTTGAAAGGCTGTTTTCCGTTCGGATGTTATGGCTGCGGCGCCATTTCCAGAAGAACTCGCGGATCTCGGGAATGTTACTTCCACCGGAGATATACTCGAGGGCCTTGTCATAGACGGTCACGACGGTGCTTCCGACGAAGGGTTCGCCATCGAAACCGGTGAGCCGCACCTTTACCTTCGCGTGCCCGCCCGGTTTGTATTCGGGGGCGTCGGGAAGAACCTCGACATTGAGGACGCGCTTCTCCGGCGGCACGACAACCTCGCGCATCTGTTCGTAGATCTTGCCGCCGCTGACGGTAAAGGCCTCGATGAAGAAGTTCGGCATGTCTTTCTGCACGACCTCCACATCCTGCACCGTGCTCTTGCCCTGGAGGCGGATGATCTTCGGGGCAAGATAGACGCCGTTGGCGGGGCGTAGGAAAAGCGCAACGGTTCCGCCCTCCCGCTCGGTATTGATCATGACGCGGACGGTCTCGCCGGGCGCGTATTCCCGCTTGTCGGTGACGATCTCGATCTCATTGAAGCGGAATTCCTTACCGTCAAAGCCGTCGCCGCGCACGACGAAGACGTAACCGCCCTCGATGCGGTGCTCCTTCTTATCGGTGAGCACATAGGAAAGCCGGTATTGCCCTTTCTCGGAGGCCTTGATTTCTTGCGTCAGCCGTCCCTCGGCGTCGGGATTCACGGCCCAGCTCGCGGCTTCGGTTTCCACCGGCTGGCCGTTCTTGTCGTAGGCGATTTTATAAAGAGTGAGTTTCCCTTGTCCGTCGACACCCTTGCCGTCCAGCGTGCGGGCGTTGACGTCGGCATGGATGACATCGCCGACCCGGTAATGGCCGCGATCTACCCAGACATAGACCTTGAACGGTTCGCGGGCGACGAGGACGTTGCCCTTGCCGACGATGGTGCGGCGGGACTCGTCGCGGACTTCGGCGGTGATCTCGTATTTGTGATCGATATCCCCGTGGATCGCCTTCGCCAGCGCGGTGTCGATCTCCACCTCCACCGTGCCGTCCGGGCCGATGGGAACCTCGTTTTCGAGGACGACTTCCGGCGGTGTGTTCGCCATCGGCCACCAGCTCCAATGTGGCGCGAGGCAACCCCAGCGCGACCAGCCCGGATACCAGTCGTAATCAGAGGCGAACCACCAGTAACCCGTGCCATAGAACCAATCCCACGGCATGGGCGCGAACCAGCGGGCGTCGTGATCGGAGCGCAGCACCTTGTATTTCACCGTCGCGTTCTGCACCGGGGCTCCAAAGTAATACTTGGCCTTGATCGTGGCCGGTATCTTGTCGCCTAACATCACCGGCTCCTTCGGGGCTTCGATGGTGACCTCGTATTCCGGCTTCTTGTATTCCTCGACCCGGAAGGTGCCGCCGCCGCGGAGATTGTTCTCGGGATTCCGTGTTTGAATCGAATAGACTCCGAGCGTGGCGTCGTCCTTGAGCGCGAACTTACCGACGAGTCCGCCGAACTCATCGGTCTCGTAGGTTTCCTCGGATACCTTTTCGCCCTTCGGATCGTGGATCTCGACGACGAACTTCTTTTTCGCGAAATCACTCCCGTCCTTCTTGTCATACTGCGCGTGGGCGATCCAGGTCTTGAATTCGACCTCCTGCCCCGGGCGATAGACCGGGCGGTCGGTGATGGTGAAGAATTTCGTCTCCTTGTATTCGGCGTCGTAGTAGTTCGGATACCAGACCCCGGTGAACCCATGGTAGGCGAAACGGCCGTTGGCGTCGGTGGCGGTGAGAAGCCACTGGTAATCGTTCGGCATCTGGGCTTCCGACTGGATGACCTGTCCGTCCGCGTCGGTCTTGACCGTGAAATCCTTGGTCAGGATATTATAGCGCCGCTTGCTGAGGAACTTCTTCTGCTCCAGCCATTCGGTCTTGTAACCGAAGATCCGGACATCCGCCCCGGCGACCGGTGAGCCAGTAACGGCATCAGCGATGAAAAAGTAGTTCTTCTTGTCGAGCGGCTTCTTCACCAGCGCGGTGTCTTCGATCCAGATGATGATATGCTCGGTGTTCCCCTCGGCCATTTTCGCCTCCAGAAGATAAGCTCCGGGCTTGTCGAGCGGTGTCGTGATGTCGATGCGGCGATCCCAATGATTCGGGCGCGGTTCGATGTCCTGTTCCCACGCGGCGACCTTTTCCTTCACGTATTTCGCATAACCGGCGTTCACGAGTTGATAGCCGATATCCCCGATCTGGATGCGCTCGCCCTTGACCTCGGTCGGATTGCTTTTGAGATACTCCCGGATGTCGGTCAGTAACTGCTTCGCATCGATGGCACGGGCCTCGAACGCGACCTTGCTTCCATTGCGGAAGAGATAGCCGACGGTCGCCTTCGCTCCCGCCGGATGGGTGGAGGTGCCGTCGAAGCGGCCCCAGTTCTTCACGATCTGTTCGAGGCGTTTCGACTTCCATTTCTGGTTGCCGGCCCCGAACTTCTCGATGCTCTTTTTCCAGAACTCGGCGGCCTTCGGATACTGGCGGCGATTCTCGAAGATCTGGGCGAGGTCGTTGAGCCCGTTTTCCTCATAGCCCTTGTAAGTCGGATCGTCGGCGAGCTTGCGGAGCCAGACGATGGGGTTGAATTCGTCGGGAAGGGCAAGGCGCTTCACGCCGGTGGCGAGGCGGCAGATCGTCTCCGCTTCCTTAAGCGTGTGCAGTTCGAAGGTGCCGCTCTCGTTGTCCTTCCCGTCCTCAACCGGACTCTGGCGGCCGAACCACGACGCATAGTAGCCGCGCATCAGCGTTTCCTCGCCGTATTGCTGGCGGAGGAAGCCAATGAAATCGTAGGTCGTGGCCGCCGCCGTCGAGGGATCGAGTTCCATCGCCTCGGTGAGAAGCCAGCGCCAGCGCTCGCCATCGTTCTTCGCGGCGTCCCAGGTTTTAGGCGCATGATAGAAGAGAGGATTGCCCTCGGCGTCGACCGGTGTCCCCACGTCGCGGCTGCCGTAACCCCAGCCGGGCTCGTAGTCGGGGAGCTCGGAAAGATCGGTCAGATCCTGCAACTCCCAGGCGTCGGAGTATCCGCGCTGGCCTAGGACGAGGCGGGCGTAATCGTAGTAGGCCTGGGCGAGCGCTTTGTTGTCCTCCTCGTTCGCCGTGTTCGCGAGGGCCTGCTGCATGAGCTGCATCGCGCGCACCCGGTCGCGCTCCGCGGCCGTGACATTCTCCCCGTTTCCGCCGCGCTGGTAGCCGCGCGAGAATTCGCCCGCCACACGGAAGCCGTTGTGGTCGGTGTAGGCATAAGAATTGGCCACCGAGCGCAAGACCCGCCAGTCCGTGGCCTGGGCTTCGACGATGGCCTCCATCGTCGCGTCGAATTCCGCCTGAAGCCCGAGCTGGCTGAGGCACATCACCACGTTCTGGATATCGGTCGCGCCCTCGGCCCCGCCATTCGAGGGCTCGGCAAGCAGCTTGCGGAAGGCGTCGAGCGCCTCCTTGAAATTTCCGTCCTGCTGGAGCTTCCGGGCCTTGGCGCGGGGATCGCCATCCTGGGCGGAGGTGTCAGAAAGGGTGAGCATTCCGGCCATCATGGCCAGAACCAGCGTGGGAATCCATCGTGATTTCATAGGCGTTGGGGGATATTTTCTTCCAGACCGTAACGCGGGATGGCGTGGATTCTTAGGAAAAAATTTCGGATGAAGTGGCGTGATCGAGCTACCTCCTCGTGATCAAGCTCCAGCTTGGTCGCTCCGGAAGCTCTGGCATCTTCCGCTCGCTCCTCGGTCGGAGGCAAGAGCCTCGGCCTCTGGGTGCGTGCCCAAGCTGGAGCTTGGGCACGAGGAAATTTCGCAGAAGATCCTCCGGGTATATTTCGCGACGCAGAGGGCCCGCGAAAGCCCTCGCGCCCCTCAGCGACGGGCGGAATGGAAGAGAGGATTAGAGGGCCGAGCATCAAAGGGCGGGACAACTATCGAGAAATGATGAAATGATAGACAGGACAACTGTCGAGACATCCTTGCGGCGAGGAATGCGTCCATTCGGCTACTTCAGGATGTCGTCTCCTCCATTCTCTCCTTCACCCGCCGGAGCAAGGCCGGTTGGCGATCGAGTTCGGCGGTGAGGGCTTGGAAGGCGGCGAGGGTGGCGGGGCTGACGTGGTGCTCCATGCCTTCGACGTCCTCGTGGATGGTGGCCTCGTCGAGGTCGAAGAGGCGGAGGAAGGTGGCGAGGCTCTCGTGACGGCGGGTGATGGCGCGGGCGATCCGCTCGCCTTCCTCAGTCAGGACGACACCCCGGTATTTCTCGTAGACGACCATGTTGTCGGCGTCGAGGCGCTGGATCATATTCGTGACGCTGGCCTGGGCGATGCCGAGATTGCGGGCCACATCGACGACGCGCGCGTAGCCCTTTTCCTCGATGAGCTTGAGGATCTGCTCGAGGTAGTCGTCCTGCGCGCGCGATCCGCTGGAAGGAGGGGGCGCGATCTCGTCGCTGGGGCTGGCTGGCATAAGGGTGATAGTTTGGCATTGAAAACTAATCCATGCAAATCGAATAAACTTTTCTATGTGTAATAAACTTAGGCTTGCCTATATATTTCGTTTGACCTTGCGCGGGGATGAGGCGAAAGAAGACGCATTCATGAAATTCAAATATCGCGTCTCGGGCTATTCCCTCCGGCCAGCGCTCCTTGCCGTGCTGGGCGTGGTGGGCCTTTCCACGTGTGGCAAATCCGGTTCGGGGCGCGTGGACGGAAAACTCTACGTGGTCGCGACGACGACGATGGTTGGCGATATGGTCGCCCGCGTTGGGGGCGACCATGTGGAGGTTAAGGGCCTGATGCGACCCGGGGTGGACCCGCACCTTTACGAGCCGGTGCCGGGCGACGGAATCGCCCTGCGTGAGGCGGACATCGTTTTCTACTCCGGGCTTTTCCTCGAAGGGCAGATGCACGACAAGCTGGAGGGACTCGGGGAGAAATCCCATGCCGTGACCGAGGCGACTGGGAAGGAGGAGCTGTTGGTGCCGAATGCGTCGGGCGGGCATCCGGATCCGCATGTCTGGGGCGATGCCTCGCTGTGGGCGCGCTGCGTTCCCGGTGTGGCCGAAGCGCTGGCGAAGGCGGATCCCGCCCATGCGGTGGAGTACAGGGCGAACGCGGCGGCCTACATCGCGGAACTGGAAACCCTCCATGAATGGGCATTGAAACGGGCCGGCGAGTTGCCCGAGGGCGCGAGGGTGCTGATTACGAGCCATGACGCCTTCAATTATTTCGGGCGCGCCTATGGATTCGAAGTGATTGGGTTGCAGGGAATCTCAACCGTGGGTGAGAGCGGGCTCGCCGACCGGGTCAAAATGGTGGATCTGATCAAGGAGCGCGGCGTGAAGGCGATCTTCGTCGAGAGCAGTGTTTCGCATGCGGCCATCGAAAGTATCAGCAAGGATTCCGGCGCGCGCATCGGCGGGGAGTTGTTCTCCGACGCTCTCGGCCAGCCGGGTGACATGGAGGATGCGGGCGGCGAGAGTTATGACAAGGGGACTTACGTGGGCATGCTGAAGCACAACATGAACGCGGCGGTGGAAGCGCTGAAATAGGGAGCCGATGCACGAATTCGACCAGGCTGAATCCGACGCCCTCGCGCGCAGCGAGGCCGAAGAGCGCGTCCCCGCGCTAGAAGTCCATGACCTCACGGTCGCCTACCACAAGCGGCCGGTGCTCTACGGGATCGATCTTTCGGTTCCGCAAGGGAAGCTCGTCGGCGTCGTCGGGCCGAACGGTGCCGGAAAGTCGACGCTCATCAAGGCGATCATGGGCGTGATCGACGAAAGCAGTGGCTGGGTGAAGGTGTTCGGAAAGCCGGTGAAGGACGGGCTCCGGCGGCTCGGCTATGTGCCGCAGCGGGAGTCGGTGGACTGGGACTTCCCGGTCAACGTGATGGATGTCGTCCTCATGGGATGTTACGGAAACCTCGGACTTTTCCGGCGACCCGGAAAGGCGGACCGGGAGAAGGCGAGGGAGTGTCTGGAGAAAGTCCACATGCTTCCCTTCGCGAACAGGCAGATCGCGAACCTAAGCGGGGGGCAGCAGCAGCGCGTTTTTCTCGCGCGGGCGCTGGCGCAGGAAAGCGACGTTTATCTCATGGACGAGCCCTTCGCGGGCGTCGATGCGGCGACCGAGTCGGCGATTGTCACGCTCCTTCGGGAAATGCGGGACGCGGGGAAGACGGTGATTGTCGTCCATCACGACCTGTCCTCGGCGCGCGAGTATTTCGATATGCTCCTCCTGCTCAACATGCGGGTGGTGGCCTTCGGACCGACGAAGGAAGTGTTTAACAACGAGTTGTTGCAAAAGACCTACGGGGGGCGTTTGACAGTTCTTACGGAAGTGGCGGAAACGGTGCGGCGGGAAGGTCTCTGAAAATGGGTGCAATGAAGAAGGGCCCTCACTCAGGGAAGAAATCGCGACCGCAGGCAGGGGCCGATTGTAGGCCGGGTGCTCCGCCTGGGCGGTGGGGCGGTGGGCTCGTGCGAGGTCGCACGCCTATGAAAGTGCGAGCTGGCGCTCGATTTGGCAGGAGGGCAACCGAAGCGGTCGCCCTACAATCGGGAGTCTCGGCGCGCGCGACTTTTTTCGCCGCCGCTTGTTTCCTGCTCCTTGGGGTCGTCCACGCTCAGGCGGCGCGGATCGGGGAGGTGGTGGAGATCTCGGTCTGGGAGCAGGCGGCGCGATTCTTTACCTTCAGGGATCCCGCGCTGCGTTTTGCCCTTGTCGGCGCGTTGCTGCTGGGCGCGAGCTGCGGACTTCTGGGAAGTTTCCTCGTGGTGCGGCGCATGGCCCTGATGGGGGATGCCATTTCTCATGCGGTGCTCCCTGGAGTGGCGGCCGGGTATCTCTGGCACATGAGCAAGGATCCGGTGGCGATCCTCGTCGGCGCGACCGTGGCCGGATTGCTCGGCGTCCTGATCGTGACGCTCATCACGCAGACGACGCGGGTCAAACAGGACGCCGCGCTGGGCATCGTGCTCGCGTCGTTCTTCGCTCTTGGAGTGTGCGCGATCAAGCTCATCGAGATCCACGGTGCCTCCGGAAATATCAGCGGTATCGAGCAGTTCCTCTTCGGTCAGGCCGCCTCGTTGAACGCGAAGGATGTGGTGACAATGGCGATCATCACCGCCCTCTCGCTTCTGCTCGTGGGAACGCTCTACGGGCCTCTCGTCATCTGTAGTTTTGACCGGGGTTTCGCCTTTTCGATCGGGTTGCCGGTGAGGTTTCTCGACTATCTCCTGATGCTCTTTGTAACTTTCGCGATCGTGATCGCGTTGCAAGCCGTCGGTGTCGTGCTGGTGTCGGCGCTCCTCATCATTCCGGCGGCGACGGCCTATCTTTTGACCGACCGGATGCACCGCATGATTGTTTACAGCGCGCTTTTCGGGATGTTATCGGCAACGGTTGGATCGTTCTTCTCGTTTCTCGGCACCGATCTGCCTACCGGGCCCTTCATGGTGGTGGGTGCGAGCGCGGTCTTTGCGGTGACGTATTTCTTCGCCCCTCGGCATGGGACGGTGATGCGATGGTGGCGGCGGAGGGATCAGGCGCGGCGGATCCGGAACGAGAACCTGCTGAAGGCGATCCATCGTGTGCTTGAGGAACGGGCGCAAGGCGGTGAAGGCGTGGCCTTGCGGGAACTTGCGGAGGCGCGGAACGAATCGATCGAGAAGATTCTCGCCGACGCCAGGTTGCTTGAAAAGGCAGGGCAGGGGACGCTGGATGCGGACGGCGGGATCCTGTATCTGACGCCTGCGGGGCATGAAAGGGCATGGCAGGTCGTGCGGAACCACCGGCTCTGGGAATTGTATCTTACCAATGCGGCGAGTTACAAACCGGATCACGTCCATGAGGATGCGGAGAGAATCGAGCACGTGCTTGGTGAGGAAGTCGTGCGCCAGCTCGAGCGGCAGCTCGACTACCCTGAATTTGATCCGCACGGGAAGCCGATTCCGAGCGCTCCGGTGGAGGTGGGTGGCAGTGATGTCAGTTATGGAAAGGGGAATCCATGATCGCGCTCGTTCCCACATTCGCCTGGTTCCAGATGCTCTTCGACCATCCTGGCTATGTGGGCTGGATGGTGGTGATGGGGTTTCTGGTCGCGGCTTCCTGCGCGCTGGTCGGGAACTACCTTGTCCTCCGGCGCATCTCGCTGGTCGGCGATGCGATCAGCCACAGCGTGCTTCCGGGTATCGCGGTCGCGTTCCTCATCACGAGCAGCCGGGATTCGATCTGGATGTTCCTTGGCGCCTTGGTAGCGGGATTGATGACGACGGTTTTCATCCAACTCATCCACAGTCGCACGCGGGTGAAGGAGGACGCGGCGATCGGGATCACCTTCTCCACGCTCTTCGCCATCGGCGTGATCCTGATCTCGGTCTTCAGCGGGCACATCGATCTCGATCTCGACTGTGTGCTCTATGGAAAGCTCGAACTGGTTTCGACGGGAGCCGATTTTGTCTCCGTCGCGGGCCGGGAAATCGTTCCGCGACCGGTGCTGGTCATGGCGCTGGTCACGGTGCTCTGCGCGGCGCTCGTCTCGCTTTTTTACAAGGAATTGCTCGTCAGTTCCTTCGATCCCGGCTTGGCGGCATCGCTGGGCCTGAATCCGAAATTCGTCCACTACGCGCTCATGTGCGTGCTCTCGGTCATCGTGGTCAGCGCCTTTGAGGCGGTGGGTGCGATCCTTGTCATCGCGATGCTCATCCTTCCGGCGGCGACCGCCTATCTGCTCACCGATCGCTTCGGCTTGATGATCGCGATCAGCCTTGTTCACGCCTTCCTCAGCGCGATGTTCGGGGTGCAGTTGGCCTTCGCCATCGAAGTGCCGGCAGCGGCGGCGATGGTGGTTGCGGGGACGGGGATGTTTGTCGTGGCGTGGATCTTCGCTCCGCATCATGGCTTGCTGCGGCGTTGGTTCGGGAAAGTGGACGATGCTGGTGTGGATCCGGTAGCGGGGGAATTGTAGACCGTGCGCCTCGCCTGGGCGGTGGGGCGGAGGGCTTTGCGGCGTCTCAAACGGAGGAAGTGCGAGCTGGCGCTCGATTCGGCAGGAGGCAACCGGGGCGGTCGCCCTACAAGGGCGGGAGTTGCGGTTGGAGGTGGGCGGGACTGTGCTAGATTCTCTTCTTGAAGACCATCGATCCTGACCCCGTAACCACGACACACCGCCCCGAGCTTCTTGCTCCGGCGGGAAACTGGGCGTGCGCCAAGGCGGCGGTCGCGAACGGGGCGGACGCGATCTACTTCGGGCTCCCGACCTTCAACGCGCGGATGCGGGCCGAGAATTTCTCTGCCGAGGATCTGCCGGAGCTGATGGACTTCCTCCACGAACATGGCGTGCGCGGCTACGTGACGATGAACACGCTCATCTTCGCTTCCGAAATGGAGGACGCCGAGAAGCAATTGCGCGCGCTTGACGCGGCGGGTGTGGATGCGGTGATCGTGCAGGACATCGGCCTCGCGCGGCTTGTGCGGGCGGTCGCGCCGAACGTCGCGCTCCACGCCTCCACGCAGATGACGATCACCTCGCCGGAAGGCCTCGCCCTCGTCCACGACACCATCGGGCTCGATCTCGCGGTGCTGGCGCGCGAGAATTCCCTCCGCGAGATGCAACGCTTCAAGGCGGGAGAGCCCGGCGCGGTGCCACTCGAAATCTTCGTCCACGGCGCGCTCTGCGTCGCCTACTCCGGGCAATGCCTGACCAGCGAATCGCTCGGCCAGCGCAGCGCGAACCGCGGCGAATGCGCCCAGGCCTGCCGGATGCCCTACGAACTTGTCGTCGATGGCGAGACCCGCGACCTCGGCGACCGCGCGTATTTGCTCTCGCCGCAGGATCTCGCCGCCATCGACGAGGTGCCCGAGCTCGCCGCCGCGGGGATCGCGAGCCTCAAGATC
>JAHEDC010000002.1 GCA_024641425.1 Verrucomicrobiales bacterium
CCGGAAAGCGAATTCGCGACCGGCGGCTCGCTTTATCAGGTCTCGCCGCTGAAGGAGGGCACCGAGATTCTGGTCAGGGGACGCGCCGAAGGCATCGCGGAACCGGAACCGGTGGCGTGGACGCACCGCTCTCCGGCGGGCGGTCGCGTCTTTTATACCTCGCTCGGACACAAGGAGGATTTTGCGAACACATCCTTCGTTCGAATGCTGCGCAATGCGGTTTACTGGGCCCTCGATTCGCCCGTCCCGCCCGCGGAAAAGGTAGGCGTGTGGCGGCGGATGAACGTGCCGGGGACATGGGAGGATCAGGGAGAGCATCTCGATGGCCTTGCGTGGTATCGCTGCCGGGTGAGTCTTCCGGAGAGTTGGAGAAACGAAGGGACGGTGCTCGAGGTTGGCGAGATCGACAATGCCTGCGAGGTCTTTCTCAATGGGGCCTTGGCCGCAACGCTCGGTGCCATGCCTCCGGACTACCGGAACGGACTTACGGAACGGAAAGCGATCCCGGTGCACGCCGCGGGCGCGGAACTCTCGGTCGCGCTCCGTGTCTATGACGAAGGTGGCCGCGGTGGTTTCAAGGGCGGAGCGCCGCGCGTGCTGCGCGGTGACGAAGCGATCGTCCTCGCCGGTGAGTGGGATTGGCGCGCGGGAGACGACCGAAAGGGGGCGCTCGAACGGGCCGGCCCTGTCTTCGCCGCCGTGACGACGACCCGTCACAGTGAACACGAAACACTCGACCAACCCTTAACACCCGAAGCGTCCCACCGACTCCTTCAAACCGCGAAGCCGATCTCATTCTCTCCGATCCGCTGGTCTCCCAGCCGCTCCATATTTCCTTCGACGCCCGCGGCCGTCTCTGGCTCGTCGAATACCGCCAGTATCCCGATCCTGCCGGGCTCCAGCGTCGGAGCCGCGACAACGTCTGGCGCACCGTTTATGACCGCACGCCTCCGCCTCCGCCGCACGCCGTCGAATCGCCCTTTCGCGGACAGGACCGCATTTCCATCCACGAGGATGCCGACGGCGATGGCGTCTACGAGTCGCACAAGGTTTTCGTCGACGGCCTGAACATCGCGACTAGCGTCGCCCACGGGCGGGGTGGCATCTGGGTCACGAACCCGCCCTATCTGCTTTTTTACCCCGACCGCGACGGCGACGATGTGCCGGACGGGGATCCCGAAGTCAGGCTTCAGGGCTTCGGATTGGAAGACACGCATTCCGTCGCGAACAGTCTCGTCTTTGGCCCGGACGGCTGGCTCTACGGCGCGCAAGGCAGCACGGTGAGCGCCTCGATCATGCGTCCCGGAGTCGACAAGCCTGCGGATGCGATCAGGACGATGGGCCAGAATATCTGGCGCTATCACCCGGAGCGGAATATTTACGAGGTCTTTGCCGAGGGCGGAGGAAACGCCTACGGGGTCGAGATCGATGGAAAAGGCCGTATCTACTCGGGGCATAACGGGGGAGACACGCGCGGCTTCCATTACGTGCAAGGCGGCTATTACCAGAAAAGCTTCAACAAGCACGGCGACCACAGCAATCCCCACACCTACGGATTCCTTCCCCCCATGAAGAACGCGGCGGTGGCGCGCTTCGTCCATCAGTTCATCGTTTATGAAAGCACTACTCTGCCGGAAAGTTACCGGGGAAAACTTATCGGTGTCGATGTCCTGCACAACAACCTCGTCCGCAGCACGATGATTGTGGACGGCTCGACCTTCCGAACGGAAGATGTCGACCGGCCGATAAGTTCTAAAGATAGTTGGTTCCGCCCGGTGATGGTTACGGAGGGGCCGGACGGAAACCTCTACATCGCCGATTGGTATGACAAGCAGGTGAACCACTATCGGAATCACGAAGGGCAGATCGACCGCGCGATGGGGCGCGTCTACCGGGTGCGCGCGAAAGGAAGCGCGCCCGGAAAAGCTTCCGACCTGGCGGCGGCAACGGATGGGGATTTGTTAGGGGTTTTGGCCTCGACGACGCGATGGCGGCGGATGACGGCCTTGCGATTGCTGGCCGAGCGGCGTCCAACCGAGATTCTGGACACTTTGGTCACGAAGGAATCGCTCACGCTGGAGGAACTCTGGCTTGTCTACCAATGTGGAAGATGGGAGGAGGGACTTGAGAAGCGTGCCTTGGGTGATCGGGATCCGAGCATAAGGCTATGGGCGGTGCGCCTTTCCTCATCCGGGGAACGACTCGCAGCTCTGGCAAGTTCCGAAAGCTCGCCCGAGGTGCGTGTCCAACTGGCTGCCAGTGCTCGCCGCCTGTCGGTTGGAGAAGGCTTGCCGGTGCTCGCCGCGCTTCTTCGACGGAGCGAGGATTTGGCCGATCCGCAACTCTCGCTCATGTGCTGGTGGGGGATCGAAGCGAAGTGCGCCGAGGCGCCCGAGGCGGTACTCGCGCTCTTCCGTGAAAAGGATCTGTGGACGAATCCTATGGTGCGTGAGGAGATCATCGCGCGCCTGATGCGGCGATTCGCGTCGTTGAATAACTCCAGAGGGTGGGAGCGTTGCGCCCGACTTTTTGCATTGAGCCCGGATGAGGAGACGCGGCGAAAGCTGATCGAGGGATTTGAAGCGGCGACGAAAGGAAGTGCCTTGTCCGGCTTGCCACACGTGCTTCTGGAGGAACTCTCGCAAACCGATGGGAACTCGGCGCTTGTCATTCGGATGCGGCGGGGGGATGCGGCGGCACTGCGAGAAGGCCTCGCGTCCGAGTTTCCGGGCGTGATCGAGGTTTTCGGAGAGATCGACTATCCGGATGCGGTTCCCGTTCTGCTGGAGCGCTTCCTTCATGAAAAGAACGAGGCCCTGCGGCGGGCCTGTCTCGTGGCTCTGGGGCCCTACGGAGGCAAGAAAGTGGGGGATTCCCTCGTTCAAGCCTTTCCAAACTTGGAGATCTCGATGAAGGAAGCCGTCGCGAACCAGCTTTGCGGCCGTGCGCAGTGGGCGGGAGCGCTTCTGGATGCCATCGAATCACAGGCCATTGCCCCCGGCGACGTTCCCCTTCCGCTCGTGCGAAAACTCAGGGCCCTCGGGGACCCGACCCTTCTGCCGAGGGTAGAGAGAGTGTGGGGCACCCGCTCCGAGGTAGCGGCAGGCGAGGAAGTTGAGATCGCGCGCATTGTTCGAATCCTCAGGGAGGGGGAGGGTGTTCCCAAGCGTGGCGAGGCCATCTTCCGACAGCGTTGCGCCGCATGTCATACTCTTTTCGGAAAGGGGGGCGAGGTCGGCCCGGAATTGACGAGTTATCAGCGGGACGATCTCGCAAGCATGCTCCTGAGTATCGTGAGTCCGGGAGCGGAGATTCGCGAGGGATACGACAATATCCTCATCTCCTTGAAGGACGGTCGGGTGCTGGGAGGCTTTCTCGCCGGTCAGGATACGACTTCGGTTGTGCTCCGCGATTTCGCGGGACAGACGAACAGGATTGCGCGCTCGAAAATTGAAAAATTGAAAGCCGCCGGAGCCTCCCTAATGCCCTCCGGGCTACTTTCGGGGCTCGAGGATGGTGCGGTGCGGGACTTGATCGCCTATCTCCGCAGCACGACTCCTCCCTTCTAAGGAGGTGGTTTCGACACAAAACAGGAGGCGCGCGAAACTTTTTGCCCGGGGAGAGGTTGAATTGTGCGTCCTCTTCAAGGAAGGGGAATTCCGGCGCGGGATGGATGGAAGGGAATGCGACGTCCGGAAGAAGGAATACCCGTGAGCAAGGATTAATCGGAAGACGACGAAAAAACGCCATGAAAACAATCACCGCACAAGATTCCGCACGAACCGGCGAGCACGATCACAAGCGCTTGATCTGTCGCGCGACTGAAGCAGATTTCAAGCCGCGCAAACTTATTATTCCCGCCGTAACAACAACCCGATTGGCGGCGGTGAATCACGACAAGCAGGACAGCAGCGACCCGAACGAGCTTACGTCCTAGGGAAATGGGTATTTCCGATGGGAATCCCTGTGCCGAGGACAGGGCGTAAAACAGAGCCGCGGAATCGCGGAGTGGCGCCAGGGAGGCGTTTTTTCAAAGGTTCGGCCTCACGTCGAACCTACTCACCACCCTTGAACAATTGCCGGGCCATTTTGAGACCCATTTCCTGCATGGCCCGCATTTGCTGCTGGCTTTGCTGGAAGACCTCCTGTTGTTCGGGTGTGAGAACTTGTCCCGCACTGTTGGCAATGTTCACCTGTAACTCGTTCTGTTGTTCGAGGAATCTAGCGACGCTTTCCTCGGTCAAGGTCGTGGGGTCAAATTTGTTCTGGTCGTTGTAATCGAAGTCGTAATTTATTTGCTGGCGCTCATCGTACATGAGTTGCACGAGGGATTCTTCTTGGTCGACCGTGAGGGGAATTCCTTTCTCGGTGAGCGACTTGCTTAGTCCGCTCGTGGTCATCCGCTCGTTCAGCGTCGTCGAGTAGAATTCGTAGTAAGCGTAGTCGGATTCGTCATTGAGGAACTCCTTGATACGGTTTTTGGCGGCATCCTGATCATCCTTTATTTTCTTGAGGAGGGCTTCTCGTTCGGGAGCCGAGAGATTGCCGCCCATGAGCTTCATTCCTGCTTCGACGTTAGCCATCTGGAGATCGGTGAGCAGCCCCTTGAAGTGCTCGAGCTCGTCCGGTTTCAAATCAAGCTTTTCGTAGAGCCCCTTGAAAAACAGGTCCAACTGGGCTTTCTGCTGGGCCACCATCATGTCCTTCATGGCTGGGTTCTCCATCATCTCGGCCATGGCTTTCATTGGGTTTTCCTTCAGAGGATCGGGTGATGCCTCGGCAACGGTCTCCTTTTTAAGATCACCGAGTTTCTTCTCCAATTCCGCGACCTTGTTCTCAAGGCGCCGGTTCTGTTCCCCAAGGAGTTCTGCTTTCTCGCGTTCGGGCCTCGCGACCGCTTCGGCGTGGGCCTCGAGAGTGGCGTCATTGTTGGAAAGCGAGACTTCCAGATCACGGCGGTCAATCAGCTGGTAGATGTTGAATCCAAGAAGCGCGGCAATGAGCAGGATGACGACGGATTTCATGAGCGATGCGTTGGGTGGGTTATGAAAGCCATCCTATCGTTGCCATGCGCGAAAGGGAATTACAAAGTAGGCTCTCCTTTGCAATCGAGGTTACAGAGAAAAGAATTTGTGCGAGTGTCGGATGCCCTTCATGATTTTGCCATGCCAACCGGTCTCAATGCCATCCACCTCCGCGAGGTCACGCTTTATTTCCTGCCCGTGACGACGCGGGTGCCGTTGAAGTTCGGCAGCCAGGTCCTGCGGGAGGTTACGTGCGCGCGGGTGCGGGTTATTGTTGAGGGCCGCGATGGCAGGAGGGCGGAAGGCTGGGGCGAGACGCCGTTGAGTGTGCCTTGGGTTTGGCCTTCGGAATTGTCTTATGGAGAACGCCATGAGGCATTGAAGGACTTTTGCATTCGGATTGCGACGGATCTTCAGGATTTTGGTCTTAGCGGACATCCGTTCGAGATCGGCTTTGCCTATCAACGTGATCGCCTGGGCGTGCTCCATGGGGAGGCGCACCCCGAAATGCCGCATCTGGCGGCGTTGGTGTGTCTTTCACCCTTCGACATCGCGCTTTACGATGCCTTCGGGAATCTCCATGGCGTCAGGGCCTTTGAGATGCTCGACGCTTCCTGGCTCCAATCCGATCTCTCGATGTATCTTGAACCTGCGGAACGATTCAAAGGGCGGTATCCTGCGGATTATCTGAGCGTCCCGAGGTCGCCTCTTCCCGTCTGGCATCTGGTGGGTGGACTCGATCCACTGGAGCGGGACGAATTGAGCGGGGAGGAGCCGGAAGATGGATATCCGGTGCTGCTTTCCGATTGGATTCGCCGCGACGGGTTGAAATGCCTAAAAGTGAAATTGAGGGGCAACGATATGGCGTGGGATTACGCGCGACTCTTGAAAGTCGGGCGGATCGCGGAGGCAGAGGGAATCGAATGGCTCACAACGGACTTTAATTGCACGGTGACCGATACCCGCTACGTGAATGACATCCTTGACCGCCTTCGCGATGAGGCACCGCGGATCTACGGCATGATCCTCTATGTCGAACAACCATTCCCCTACGATCTTGAGGCCCATCGGATTGACGTGCATTCGGTGAGCGCGAGGAAGCCTCTCTTCATGGATGAGAGCGCGCACGACTGGAAGTTCGTCCGGATGGGGCGTGAACTGGGGTGGACGGGAGTCGCCCTAAAGACCTGCAAGACTTTGACCGGAGCACTTTTGAGCCTCTGTTGGGCGAGGGAGCATGGTATGGCGCTCATGGTGCAGGACCTAACGAATCCCATGCTTGCCCAGATTCCCCATGTGTTACTCGCCGCCTATGCCGATACTATCATGGGTGTTGAGAGCAATGGAATGCAGTTTTATCCCGAAGCGTCGAGGCTGGAGGAAGCCGTTCATCCCGGGCTGTTTCGTCGGCGCGCTGGTTCGTTGGATCTCTCGACGCTGGGCGCTGCGGGATTCGGATACCGAGTGGCGGAAATCGGTCGTGCGCTGCCGCCACCGGTGGTAGGCGAAGAAGTCAGCGGATCGTGATGCCCTTCCTCAGAGCCATCGATGCCTGGTCCGCACTGGCCTCGTCGCGCGCGTGGATGCGGAGGATGGGCTCGCCGCGCACGACCGGCTCGCGGACCTTTCGGATGTGATCGAAGCCGACGGCGAAGTCCACGGCATCTTCGGCTCGAGCTCTCCCGGCGCCCAGCTCGAGGGCGGCGTGGCCGACAATGCCGGCGTCGAGGCGATGGAGGGTGCCGCTTTCCGGCGCGAGGAAGTCACGCACGACGGGAGCGGGATGGATGCCGTCGTAGCGGTCGAGGAGCGCGGCATCGCCGCCTTGGGCCTCGACGAGGGCGATGAATTTCTTCCAGGCCGTCCCGTCGCTAAGACGGGTGGCAAGCTGCTCGCGAGAGAGGGCGCTGAGTTCGGCCGCGAGGTCGAGGGTGAGGGCGACGAGATCGCGGGGGCCCTCGCCCTGGAGTGTCGCAAGGCATTCGGCGACTTCGAGGGCATTCCCGACAGCGTGCCCGAGGGGTTCGTCCATGGGCGTCAGACGGTGGGAAACGCTTACGCCCATGGCTTCGCCGGCGGCGCGCATGGACTCGGCGAGCAAGAGTGCTTCGGAACGTGTCTTCATGAAGGCACCACTCCCGAACTTCACATCGAGGACAAGGGCGTCGAGCGATTCGGCGAGCTTCTTTGACATGATGCTGGCGACGATAAGCGGCCGGGAGGGAACTGTTCCGGTGACATCGCGGAGGGCATAGAGTTTCTTGTCGGCGGGGCAGAGAGCGGAGGTTTGTCCGGAGATGAAGCAGCCGACTTTCTCAAGCTGTGTCCGAGCCTCGGCGAAGTCGAGATTGGTGCGGAAGCCGGGGATAGCCTCCAGTTTGTCAAGGGTTCCGCCAGTGATACCGAGCCCGCGACCGGATACCATCGGGACCCAGAGACCCTCGCAGGCGAGCAAGGGTGCGAGGACGAGCGAGACCTTGTCTCCGATGCCGCCCGTCGAGTGTTTGTCCACTTTTGGGGGCGTGCCTTCAGGCCAGTGGAAAACGGAGCCACTCTCCAGCATCGAGCGGGTGAGGGCGGCGGTTTCGTCACCATTCATTCCCTGAAAAAAGATCGCCATGGCGAGCGCGGCCATTTGCGCTTCCGAGACTGAGCCAACCGTGAAGCCATCGATGAGAAAGCGGATCTCCCCCGCCGTGAGGGCGTGGCCGTCGCGCTTGCGTTCGATGAGGGTGGGGATGTGCATGGCAGGGGGCGAAGGATTCCTTTCAAAAAGGTTTATCGATATCATCCTTCGGGTGAAATTGCCATGTGCGAATAGGGGCTAAGAAACGAATCCCCTCAAGAGGACGGCGGCAGGCCGGGGCATTCGGGCCGGGGCCGATCTTGAGGGCGCCTTCCTCGTTTTCCATGAAATATTTTCTCACGGGCGTGGCCGCTGCGGGTCGTATTGCGCGGCGGAAGGAAGCGATGGTGGATTCGCGCGATTCTTGGATCGACGCTGCCGGTGCCCTCCCCTCGGGGCAATCAAATCCGCTGTGGATTGTCGGCTTTCAGCGAGGCGAGGAGAAGGATGGAGGGAATGGTGGCACTGATCCAGAGGGCGGGATTGTAGTCGCCGGCGAGTTTCATGCTGAGCCCGAAGAACAGGGGGCCGATGCCGCTGGCGATGACCATGGAGGACATGGCGAAGCCGCTGATGGCGCCGAGCGAGAAGCGTCCGAAAAAGCGGGGCCAGACGATACCCGAGAGGGCGGCGAAGGCCCCACCGCAGACTCCGTGTCCTGCGATGAAGACGGGTGGCCCCCACGCGCGGTCGAGGGAGCCGGTGCCGATGACGCCGGCGAGAGCGGCGGTGTTCATCATGAGGAGAAGGTATTTCAGGCGGGTGTGGGCGCTGGCGAGACCGCAGAAAAGATTGGTGGCCACGCTGGCGGCGGCGATGGGGACGAAGTAGCCGATGATCTGGGACCGGGGGTGGCCGGAAAGTTCACCGATGGAAACGATGTGGAAAGTGACGGCGGTGCCGAAAAGCGACCAGAACGCGAAGGTGAGATTGAAAGTCCAGAACGACCAGGTACGAAGGGCTTCGGTGCGGGTGAAATCGCGGTGGGCGATAGCGTCGGGGTTGGTTCGCCGTTTTCCGCGGGCGGAGTTTCCGCCGTCCATGAGAAGGCCGCATTCCTCGGGATTGTCGCGGACAAGGAGCCATCCAAGGGTGGCCATGACGCCGATGCTGGCGAGGCCGAGGACGATCCAGGCCCCGAACCATTCGAAGCGGGCGATGAGAAAATCGAGGGCGCGGGGTGCGAAGGAGAACGAAAAAGAGACGGCGATGCCGCTGACGGCGAGCGCGGTGCCGCGGTGGTAGTCGAACCACTTCCCGATGGCGTTCCTCCCCGCCATGGTGAGCACGCCCTGGGCGGAGGCGCGGATGAGGTAGAAGCCGAGGGTGATGACTCCGAAGGCGAGGGCGACGCGAGGGAGGGCGGGGACGAGACCGGCGAGCCCGTCGAGGAGGCTTCGGGTCGCCGCGAGGTAGAAGAGGACGGAACCGGTGGCGAGGGCGGCGTAGACGGTCACGCGCCGCGCGCCGATACGGTCGAAGACGCGCCCCAGGTAAGGGAGGGTGAATCCGCTGAGGACAGTGCCGACACAGTAGGCGCTGCTGAGTTGAACGCGGCTGAGTCCGAGTTGCTCCATGAGGATGTCGGTGAAGACGCTGAAGCCCATCGTTTGCCCGGGGATGCTGAAAACGACGGCAGCGGTGCCGATGAAGACGATGATCCAGCCGTAGAAGATCGGGAATCGCGCGGGAGAGAATGGGAAATCGGGCTGCCAGCGTCTTTTGCTCATGGGTCTAGCGCTTCCGTATACCGGATTGAGGAAGGAACAACCCCATAAGCATGCGGTGACAGGGGAAATGGGGGGCGGTCGACGGGTATCGCTTCAATCGGACTCTTAGCGGCGATTCCCATTAGGGTTCAGGAGGGACGCGGTCGGCGCAAAAGATGCCGAGGACGCCGGGAGGAAGATCGGGGAAGGAAAGGGTCTCTCCTTCGCGGAGCACCCGGAGGCTTCGCTTGCCCGCGAGGCGGGGATGGATGAAGTGTTGCGAACTCTCGAGGAGTATTCCGTTCAAGGCGATCAGGTAATCTCCCTTGCGGAGGCCGGCTCGGTCTCCGGTTCCGCCTGGCATCACGTGGATGAGGTAGGGGCGGACTCCGGAAACGGGCTGCCCCTTGCTATCCGTGAAGGTGACGCTTTCGAGCGTGCCTTGCCCGTCGAAGGTGGCGGTCATGCTTTGGTAGCCGTAGGCGGATTCATCGACCTCTTCGCGGATGAGGACCGTGGAGACGGAGGGGATCCTTGTGCTCACGCTTGTCAACTCGCCGGCAAAGCCCCTCGCGCGGTTGCCTCCTGCGTCCTCGTAGGTCGTGGTGGCGATCTCGGCATCTGGGATCGATGGATGCGGCGCGAAGGTCTTCCGCTCGAGAAAGAAGGGGACAAGGGCTGGATCGAAACCCGAAAGAATATTGGCGACGGGTTGCCCCTGGGGGCTGAACTCGTCGGTGTAGTCAAAATATCCGCTTGGATAGTTCATGTCAGGATAGCGGATGGCATTTCCATCGGTGTCTTCGTAGTGCCAATGAATTGATCGTCTCGTGCCGGTTTCCCAGTATTCGAATTCGCGAATCTGGGTGGCAAAACCATGCTTCCCCTGATCGAAGCCGGATTCATGATAGCGTGATGCCCGGCCTTTGTCATCGTAGAGGGCTTCGAAGCGAAGGTAGCCGTCGGAATGGCGTGTTGATTGGCCTTCGGCGTCGAGGTAGGTCCAAACGTCTGAATGCTTTATCTTTCCCTTGGCCCAACGGGTGGTCTGGATCTCCACGGCGTAAGGGAATTTCTCGGGATCGAAGCCCGATTCGGTGATGATGGTATTGCGGCCGAACTCGTCGAATTCATCGACGCGCTCCGTGTAGCCGGAGTCGCTGGTCACGCGGCCTCCCTTCGCATCAAAGTAGGTGTGGATCCATTGGGTGACGGTTCCGGCTTCATTGTATACGAAGCGGATGTGTTCGCGGTAGAACGGGTGTTCATCGGGATCGAAGCCGATCTGCTGGACAGCTTCGATGCGGTCATTGGCATCCATGACTTGCTCGTAGCGGAGATTGCCCGGTTGATCGCGGACGGGATGGCCCTCGGAATCGGTGTAGGTCTCGACGGCTGTTGTTCCGCCCTCGGATCCAGTGCGGTATTCGAGGCGCTTCCCGAAGTGGCCTTCCTTCGTCTGATCGTAGCCCGTCTTGATTATCGCGATGGTCAGGCCCTCGTCATCGAAGTCTTCGGTATAGTCGAGGTAGCCGTCCGGATGGCGGACGGGGGTGCCTGATCCATCAAGGAACGTCCAGGTGGCACTGCTCGCCGAGGGCAAATCTTTGGTCGCGTAGTGGTAATCGATGACGGCGGTGGCATAGCCGGTCAGGGCCTCGTCGAAACCGGTGTGCCTCTCGGACTGCGGTCGCCCCTGCCCATCGTAGTCGCGGCTCCATGCCTCGTTTCCCTTGCTGCAGCGAACCGGATTGCCGTCCGCGTCGAGGTATTGGGAGGACTTGCGCAGGGGGAATTCCCTCGTGTCTCCCATGGCGACACTCTCGCGCCGGGCGGCGATCCAGGCGGATGCCCGCGCAGGTCGGATTGGAGTGGCATCGGGATTCGGAAGATGGGCCTGATCGGCATTCTGGGAGTGGCTTGTCAGGGCGGCGCTCAAATTCCAATGGGTTGCTTTCTCCGTGGCCCGTTCCGGCCAGTCCGTTCGCGTGACGGCCCTGTCGTAGGACTCCCGCGTGGGATCCATTCCGCTGAGGGTGACAAGTCGGAGGCGGCCCAGCGAGTCGTAATCCTCGGTGTAAAGCGAATTCCCGTCGGCATGGTAGGCGATGCCGACGTCCTTCGACTGGTAGGCTATGATGCGGCGACGGATGCCGCCGCCGGGCTCGGGCTCGAGGGTTTCCAACTGCCGGGAAAAGGGATACGCCGCGGGGGGGTAGCCGTCCCGTCGGATTTCGACCGGCTGACCGAAACGATTTCGTCGGGTGATGCTGGTAAGATATTGACCGGGAGCGAAGGCCGGCTTGTCGTCCGCGTCCTCGAACCGGCTCCTGATGGTGTGGGTGCCATCCTCGTCCCAGGTATAGGTATCGATCTCGCGGAAGGGGGCGCCCTCCAACGCGGGAAGACCGGAAAATGTCCACGAGGCACGGCGGAGTTGCGTGTCATAGGTCATCGTTTCGTTCGTTGCGCCGTCGCCAAAGGAAAACCGGGCCGGAGTCGTGCCGTCGAGGCCGAAACGTGAAACGGCGACGCGATTACCATGGGCATCGAAGTCATTTCGGATGCGGTGCACGCCCCCGCTGGCCGCGGGATTCCCCTCGGCGTCGAAGAAGCGGCTTTCAACACGGGGATCGGGATCGTTCAGATGGTAGGCTACCTCCAGCCGGCTCCAGCCTTCCTTTCCACCGGTGACGATTCCGTCCGCGTCGAGATTGACAATGGCGGATACCCGGCCGTTCCCATCGTATTCGAGGCGCCGGATGGAGACGCCATTCGGATCTGCCTTGATGGCCTGATCCTGATCGGTGTAGGCAAGCACTTCCTCCTGACCGAGGGCGTCGCGGAGAAGAAGAACGGACGAGATTCCGCCGCGCGTGGCAATGGCACGGGATTCGCCGTCGACGTAGTCGGCGCGGACGCGTGCCTGTGGATTGCTCTCGGTTCCGCTCCCGTCGGGGTAGGCGTAACGAAGCCGCGCGACGAGCTGTCCGGAAGGGTCGAGGAGGCGTTCCTCGGCGGGGAGACCATCGTCGTCGGAGTAGACGATTTCGAAGGCGGCGGGACGCATGTGTTCGGGGAGTCCCTCGAAAATGCCGGGAATGAGTTCGCCGAGGTTTGGATGGGGCGTGGTTCGGCCTCGGGAATCGACGCACTCAAGGCGTTTGCTCCGGCCATTTCTTCCGGCGCGGATGAGCCGGAAGGCCTGGAAGCGGTGGGTGAGATCTTCCTCCGACAACGGTTTGCCGATTCCAAAATACTGGCCATGGCGGCGGGTGAAATCCGTGTAGATCCTCGCGTCGTTCCAAACATAGAAGAAGCCATGAAAGGCCCACGCCGAAGCGGCGATGAGGAATGATGCCACCAGGCAACCGAGGGTGAGGCCGGTGCGATGCCTGCGAATCCAGCGGAAGGAGCGGGTGGCTGCGGTCAACGGTTTGGCGAGAACGGCTTCTCCATTTCGGAAGCGACGGATGTCATCGGCGAGGGCTGCGGCTGACAAATAGCGGTCCTGCGGGCGCTTGCGCAGGCATTTCAGGCACACCGTTTCCAGATCGCGCGGTGTGTCCGGCGCGAAATTGGAGGGCGGGGGCGGGTCGTCGAGGCGGAGACGACGAAGCATCTCTGGCTCGGTCGAGGCGGAGAGAGGCACGCGGCCGGCGAGTGTCTGGTAGAGCATGACGCCGAGCGCGTAGATATCGGTTCCCGGACCGACGGGGCCGAAATCGCTGTAGGCCTGCTCGGGTGCCATGTAATGGGGGGTGCCCATTTTCTCTCCGCTGAGAGTGAGTTGGGGGCCGCTTCCATCGTCGTCGAGACGCTTGGCAAGCCCGAAATCGCCGATCTTCGGCTCCCCGTCCGAAGCGAGGAAAACATTGGCAGGCTTTAGATCGCGATGCACGACGGCACGCTGGTGGGCCCAATCCGCCGCCCGGGCGAGCTTTTCGAAGAAAAGCGCGATTTCCGGGTAGTCCTTGCCACGGGTTTTCATCCACTGGCGCATGCCTCCGCCATCGACATACTCCATGGAAATGAAGGGGAGCCCCTCGTCCTCCCCCAGCTCATAGATCTGGATGATGTTCGCGTGTTGGAGTCCGGCGGCAATCTCGGCCTCGCTAAGGAAACGAGCGCGGCCGCGCTCGCTCGAGTGCTCCCCGGCGAGCACCATTTTCAGCGCGACGATACGGTTCAGTTTTGTCTGGCGGGCGCGGTAGACGACGCCCATTCCCCCTCGGCCAAGTTCGTCGAGTATCTCGTAGCCTTCGATCTTCGGATGGATCTTCGGCGTTGCGGCGCATGCCGGTGGTGTTTGGGAGCCGGAATTCAGTCGCGGATCGATTACCCGGGTTTCGTCAAGGGCGCCCTCCCCCGGGCGGTCGGTGTCCCGGGACGCGGGCTCCCCGCAATGCGGGCAGAGAAAGTCCTCCGTGGAAGTTGCAGGCCGAACCGTTTCGCCTGGTTCCCACGCGTGACCGTTGGGACAGCGGAGCCATGGATCCATGAATTGGGAGGCAGATTAGCATTTCGATATCGCCTGTGCAACGACCCCGTCCCCCTCAAATTCGCGGCCGAGGCAAGCATTCAGATACCTAATGGTGACCTTATGAACAAGCTTTTCGGAAAATACGAAAAATTATATAGGATATGTTTAATTTTAAGGTTTCAATTATTTCAAAAGATGGATACATTTCTAGCGGAGATCATTGTGAAACGGAAGGTTTATTGAAATTCTCCGTCGAAATGAAGGTGATTTCAAAATCACCCGAGCGTTGGGCCCGCCTAATCTTCTATTACTTATGAAAATTCAATTGACCGAAAAATCAGGCTGGGTGAGATTGGGGGGAATTGGGGCAATTTGGAGCCCCTTTTCCGACTTACTTCATGAATCCCGAAAATCAGACTCCAATCCCCGTGTTTGCCGGAACGGTGAACCGTGTCGTGGACGAGAACCATCGGATCACCGTGCCTGCATCGTGGCGGCATCCGGAGGTGAGCGAATTGTATGCGATGCCCGATCCGCGGCAGCCCTCGATGGTATTGATGGCGGCGGGGGAGATGGAGAAGATTCGCATCTCCGTGGAGTCGGATCCGTCGATTCCAAGGGCGGACGCCCGCGCCTTTGTTCGCCAGTTGTATGCGGCGGCGCGGCCATGCGCGATGGATCGTCAGGGGCGTCTCGTCTTGCCCGCCGAAGAGTGCGGTCGACTGGGCCTGACAGGAGAGGTTGTTCTCATCGGGGGCGGGGCCCGGATCGAAATCTGGACGCAAGAGGAATGGGCCAGGATAGCGGAACGCGAACGGTCCATCCTGACTGAAATCGCCGACCGGATCGGATTCTAGAAAAAGCGGTATCTCACATTCAAGGGTCCGATGACATCCGCTTTCGCCCTCGATCATTCAGTCGCTCACAAAAACTCACTAAATCCACAATTCTGAAGCAAAACCATGGCAAGGTTCATGACTTCCCTCATTCAGCATCTTCTTCCGCAGTCTGCCTTGACCGGTGACCGCCTGTTTCATCTCGCCCATTGGCCGGGTTCTCGGGAGGGTGCGGTGAAGGGGGGGCTGGGGTCTCGGATGAAAGGCGGGGCGGGTAGCGAAAGCGATGAGGGAGGCGGGCGATTCCAGCGTGCCCGGCAGTTGGACGAAAGCTATCACCGGTCCGTTTTGCTGGAGGAAGTGACCCATTGCCTTGAGCCGCGTCCGGGCAAGCTGTTTCTTGACGGTACCTTGGGAGGCGGAGGACACTCCGAGCAACTTCTCAAGGCGGGCGCGAAAGTGATCGGTCTCGATCAGGATCCGGCAGCGCTTTCCTTCGCAAGGGCGCGCCTGAGCCAGTATGAGGAGAATTTCGGTGCCATTCAGGGGAATTTCCGGGATTTCGGTGACATTCTGGCCACGATCGGGATTAAGGGGTTGGACGGAATGCTGTTCGATCTTGGGGTGTCGGGAACCCAATTTGAAGACGGCGAGCGCGGTTTCTCCTTCAGCAAGGAGGGGCCTTTGGACATGCGGATGAATCCAGCAGGCGACCTCACCGCGGAGATGCTTGTGAACGAGTGCGAGGCGGAGGAACTTGCGCGCATTTTCTATCAGTACGGTGAGGAACGCGCTTCCCGGCGAATCGCGCGGGCCATCGTGGAAGCGCGGGACAAGGATCCCATCACGACCACGGTACAACTGGCCGAACTGGTGGCGAGAGTGCTTCCGAAGAAGGGGAAGATTCATCCGGCGACCCGCGTTTTCCAGGCCTTGCGGATCGCGGTCAATGACGAGCTTCGTTCGCTCGAGGCCGTATTGAGCGAGGTTCCGCGCTGGTTGCGTCCCGGTGGACGGCTGGTGGTGATCTCGTTCCACAGCTTGGAGGACCGCATCGTGAAGACCTTCATGAAGCGGACGAGTTCCGCGATTGTGGATCGACCCGAGTGGCCCGAGCCCAGGCCGAATCCCGATTATGCCTTCAAGTTGGTGCTGCAGAAGGGGCTTGCTCCGTCTCCCGAAGAGGTGGCCAGCAATCCTCGCGCTCGTAGCGCCCGCCTTCGTGTTGTCGAACGTGTATCCTAAGATGAAAAAAAATAGAAAGCGTTACACCCGAAACTTGGGAGTGAGGACGATATTCCTTGTTCTTGTCTTCGGAATCATCGGCACCGCACTGGGGTGTGGATTCGTTCATCTGCGGACCAGCCGGGTCACCAATGGGGATCAGAAGCGGATGCTTGAGCGTGAGATTGTCAGTCTTCAGAAGGAGATTGACACCCTGGAATTACACGTGGCCCAGGCCACCGACCGTGAGGCATTGCTGATGCGCCTGCATATGGAAGGCAGCGAACTGGTGCAAATCGAGAACCAGTTTCAGACGCTCAGTGGAGTGGCCTTCGAACGGGTCGCCATGCGTGGGGATGCCCCCGAGTCCTTTCGCGGTCACTAGGGCGGCGTCTCGCCCTGCGTTCCTCCCAATACCGTGGAAAAAATCCTGCAAAAGAGAGTCCTCTTCGTCAGTCTGCTTCTGGTGGCCGGCTTCAGCGTTTTTTCCGTTCGCCTTTACCATCTCCAGATCGTCCGCCACGAAGAACTGAGTGGCATCGCGGAAGGGGAGCGCCTTCGAAAGCTGACTTTGCCGTCCTCGCGCGGAGGCATTGTGGATCGGAATGGCGAGGCGTTGGTGAGAAGCCAGCCGGTAGCTCATGTCTACGGGGACCGCACCCGTCTCCTCGACGCGAAGAATTGCGCGAGGGTGGTGGCCCACGATGAGGGCGTGCCGCTAAAGGATTATCGACAGGAGTACGACGACGAGGAATTGCGTCGACGTTCGGTGGCGGTGGTTTCACGGACGCTTGCGGAGGTGCTGGGGGAGAAAGGGTATCAGTTGGAAACGACGCTCTCCGAAACCTCGAAAGTGCGTTTTGCGGTGAGCAAGGAACTCGCGCATGACGACGCCGAACGACTTCGCGCGCTCATCTCGGAGCGGAAGATCAGCGGAATCGAGTTCGAGGACGCGATGACCCGCTTTTATCCTAACATTCATACTTTGAGCCATGTGCTCGGCTACGTGAACGACCGCAACGAGGGAATGGAAGGCATCGAGAAGACCTTCGACGAGCATCTGCGGGGAACCGACGGGTACCGGCTGGTCGAACTGGGAGGGGATCGAAGGGAGATCGCAGCCTATCGGGCGGAGAATCAACCGCCGGTGAATGGCCGCACCGTGTCCCTGACCATCGATCTCGGCTTGCAGACGCGCCTGGAGCAGATTCTGGACAAGGCGGTCGTCGAATATCGTCCCGAGAGACTGATGGCGGTCTTTATGAATCCGATTACGGGAGAGATCCTCGCGATGGCAAGCCGACCCGACTTCAACCTCAACACGAAGGCGGGGAACCGTAAGAACCTCGCGATTTCCCATACGATCGAACCGGGCTCGACCCTCAAGATCGTGTCGCTGGCTGCTGCCTATGATCTTCAGTTGGTTACCCCGAACACGCCGATCTTTTGCCACAACGGATTCTACCATAAAGGAGCGGTTTTTCTACAGGACCACGGGAGCTACGGTGATCTGAAACCGTGGGAGATTCTGGAAAAATCGAGCAACATCGGTGCCTTCATGCTCGCAAAGCAGGTGACCTCGCACACGCTCTACAGTTACATGCGCGATTTCGGATTCGGAACGAAGTCCGGGATCGACCTGACATACGAACACGCGGGAGTCGTCAATCGCCCGGGGACGACGGTCAACGAGGAACTCTCACTCTCGCGGGTGGCGATGGGATATTCGATCGATGTCACGCCCCTCCAGATGGTGAACGCAATGGCGACCATCGCCAATGGCGGGCTCCTCATGCGTCCCTACATCGTGGATCGGGTGACCGATGCGGACGGGCGCGTGGTGATGGCAAACGAGCCTGAGGCGATCCGGCGGGTGGTGAGCGAAACGGCGGCGAATCTGGTGAGGCGTGCGATGATCGAGGTAACAGGTGAGAACGGCACGGCGAAACTGGCCGCGATCGAAGGATACACGGTGGCCGGTAAGACCGGGACGGCGCAGAAGATCAAGGAAGACGAGAAAGGGCGCCGGGTGGGCTATTTCAATGGCAAGGACGGCGCGCCGCACCGCTATGTGGTGAGTTTCGGAGGGTTTCTTCCGGCCGAGAATCCCGCGCTTGTCGGAATCGTCGTGGTCGATGACCCGCACGTCAAGAGCGGCTCGACCTTCGGTGGCACGGTGGCCGCGCCCATCTTCCGTGAATTCGCCGAGGCGGCCATGCCCTATCTTGGTGTCGAACCCTCACGAGTGCCTCGCCGTGCCACGCGTGCGGTGCGGCGCAGCGTAGCCGTCGATTACATCCCGAACCGCAGATAACCCGGACCATGCGCTTCGAGACCCTTTTCAACGACGTGAATGTGACAAAAATGTCCGGTTCGAAGGAATCGGACATTTCGGCGCTCCATTACGATTCGCGTAAGGTTGCGAAGGGATCGCTTTTCGCTGCCCTGCGGGGTGCGACGACGGACGGGCACGACCACATTGGGGCAGCGATCGAGAGGGGGGCTTCCGGAATTCTCGCGGAAAGCGAGGCTCCCTCGAACCTCGGGACGGCCTGGGCCGAAGTGCCGGACTCGCGGGCCGCGCTCTCCCGGATTGCGGCGGCTTTCTACGGTCATCCCTCCAGGAAGCTGAAAGTAGTCGGCGTGACGGGAACAAACGGGAAGACGACGATCGGCTTCTTGCTCGACTATCTTCTAACGTGCTCGTGGCGTCGGAGTGGACTCATCGGAACGGTCCGTTACCAGATTGCGGACGAGGAGATTCCGGCCACGCACACAACGCCGGAATCGGTGGATCTGCAGGCGCTGCTCGCGAGGATGCTTGATGCGGACTGCCGCTCTGTTGTGATGGAGGCGTCGTCCCACGGGGCGGTGCAACACCGTGTGGCGGACGTGGAGTTCGACGCCATGATCTTCACGAATCTGAGTCGGGATCATCTCGACTACCACGGAACGATGGAGAGATACTACGAAGCGAAGAAGCTTCTTTTCGAACAGGTGGCGGTCGCGAGGGGCGGGAAGAAGGGAACCCTCGTCATCAACGGCGATGATACCTACGGACGCCGCTTGCTCAAAGCCTACGACGGACGGGTGAACACGCTGAGCTATGGCTTCGGGGTGGGATGTGGTTTCCAGGCCAAGGGGATCCGGTGCGATTTCAGGGGGACAACATTCGAATTGCATACCGGGGGACGGGCGCTTCTCGTTCGCACTCCGCTGATCGGTCGCTTCAACGTTTACAACACCCTGGCTGCCCTGGGCGCGAGCCACGTCATGGGATTGAATCTCCGCGAAGCGGTGGCGAACATGGTCAAGGCGCCTCAAGTTCCCGGTCGCCTCGAGAGCGTTGCCGAAAGCCGTTCGTTCCGAGTCTATGTTGATTACGCGCACACTCCGGACGCTCTCGCCAACGCGCTGAAGACGGTGCGCGAACTGTCGCCCCGGAAACTCGTCTGCGTTTTCGGGTGCGGGGGAAACCGCGATGTGCCCAAGCGAGCGCAGATGGGGAAGGTGGCTGCCGAACTGGCCGACTTCTCGATCATCACGTCCGATAATCCCCGCAGGGAGGAACCGCGGGCCATCATCGACGACATCGTATCAGGCTATGGCGGAGATCACTATCGGATCGAGGAGGATCGTAAGGCGGCCATCGAGCAGGCGATCGAGATGGCGGAGGGAGGGGACATCGTGGTGATCGCGGGGAAGGGACACGAGAGCACGCAGCAGTTCGCCGATCACTCGGTATCCTTCGATGACCGCCTGGTCGCGCGGCGGGTCATCGAGGCTCTTCGCGGCAAAGGAAAGGAGAAAGCATGAAGCCACTCACGCTTGCCGCCATCGCTGATTTCGGAAAAGGCGCCCTCACTTCAGGTCGGCTCGACAGCATCGTTCGCGGCGTGTCCACGGATACGCGGACGCTCCGTGAGGGGCAACTCTACATCGCGCTGGAAGGCGATCGTTTTGACGGTCACGACTACGTGACCGCAGCCTTCGAGAAGGGAGCGGCGGCGGTCATGATCTCGAAGGAATTCAAAGGCAATGTTCCGGCGGGCCGTGGCATTGTCAGGGTTGGCGATACCCTTGTCGGACTCCAGTGTCTTGCCCGATGTTATCGCCGCCATCTCGGCCTGAAAGTGGTCGGGATCACGGGAAGCAACGGGAAGACGTCGACGAAAGATCTCGTGGCCTCGGTGCTGCGCGAGAAATTCGTCGTCAATTCCACTCGCGGGAATCTTAACAATCATATCGGGTTGCCGTTGACCATCTTGGATTCGGAGGCGGACGATGGGTGCGGCGTCTGGGAAATGGGGATGAGCCATCCCGGTGAGATCGAGATTTTGGCCGACATCGCACGGCCCGACGTGGGGATCATCACGAACGTCGGAGTGGCCCACCTCGAATACATGAAGACGCGAGAGGCGATCGCCGAGGAGAAAGGAATGTTGGCTGAAGCGATCCGCGGGCGGGGGCTTGTCGTGCTCAATGCGGCCGATGAATTCACGCCGTCGATCCGCAAGCGAACGCGCGCCCGTATCATCACCACCGGGATCGGTTGCGGCGACGTCTTTGCCGAGGATCTGAAAGCGGTTGCCGGAGGGATGGAGTTCGTCCTTCACTTTGGGCAGGCCAGCGCGCCCGCCTTCATTCCCGTTTCGGGGCGCCACATGGTTGCCAACGCCCTCATGGCGGTGGCGGTTGGTTTCGAATTCGGACTCGGAATGGACATGATCGTGGAAGGTCTCGCCAAGACCGTTTTCACGGGTGGACGCCTCCAGCGAAAGGACGCGGACGGAGTTGTCTTTATCGATGACAGTTACAACGCGAATCCCGATTCCGTGCGGGCGGCGATCGAGACTTTCGTGGGGCTCGACTGCAAGGGGCGCCGCTTCGCGATTCTGGGAGGGATGGCGGAACTTGGCGAGCGCGAGGAGGAAGAGCATCGTGTGCTTGGGAAAGAGGCTTCGAAATCCGGCATCGATGTCCTTGTGAGTGTCGGCGAACGCGGCCGCGCCTTCACGGCGCCGCTCAATGGATGTAGTGGCATCGTGGTCGAGCATTTCGACACTCAGGAGGAATGCGCGGCCTATCTGAGGAAAGAAACAAAACCGGGTGACTGCGTTCTGGTGAAAGGCAGTCGATCGGCGGCCATGGAGAAGGTCCTCGAACATTTCCAGCAAAGCGCATGATCTATCATCTCAACGACTGGCTCGTCGGTGGCGAAGAGGTTCTCGTCAACCTCTTCCGCTATATAACGTTCCGATCCGGGGTCGCGGCGATCTTCGCTTTCGGGGTTTCCCTGATGTTCGGCAATCGCGTGATCCGAAAGCTGATATCGCTCAAGATTGGCCAGCCCGTGCGGACGGCCGAGGAGGTGCATAAACTCGCCGAACTCCATGGGAAAAAGGCGGGTACTCCGACGATGGGTGGGGTGCTTATCCTCGCTGCTGTTGTGGGAGGAACCGTTCTCTGCGCCCGCATGGACAATCCGTTCGTGATTGCCGTGCTATTCGTCCTCGTGGCTCTCGGCGCTCTCGGGTTCTACGACGATTACCAGAAGGTGGTGCATAAGAACTCGAAGGGAATTAGCGCCCGGTTCAAGCTGCTCGCGCAAGTCGGCGTCGCCCTTGCGGCAAGTCTTTTCCTCTATATCCATCCCGACACTTCCGACTATATCCGTTCGCTGAATGTGCCATTCCTGAAGGAACCTCTTGTCAAGGATATGGGAATCTGGTGCCTGCCTTTCTTTGTGACCGTCATCGTGGGCTGTTCCAACGCGGTAAACCTAACGGACGGACTCGATGGACTCGCCATCGGATGCACGGTTACGGTTGCTATGGCCTACGCCGTCTTCTGCTATCTCGTCGGAAACCAGGTCCTCGGGGAGCGCTATCTTTTTCTTCCCTTCAACAAATATGCGGGCGAATTGACCGTGCTCTGCATGGCTCTCGTCGGGGCCGGGCTCGGCTTTCTCTGGTTCAACTGTCATCCGGCGAAGGTCTTCATGGGGGATACGGGCTCGCTGGCGCTCGGAGGTGGCCTGGCCATGGTCGCTATCTGTAGCAAGCACGAGATTGTTCTCATGATCGTGGGAGGGGTCTTTGTCATGGAAGCCGCCTCGGTGATTATCCAGGTCGGCAGTTTCAAACTCCGAAAGAAGCGGGTCTTTCGTATGGCTCCGATCCACCACCACTTTGAGTTGAAGGGGTGGCATGAAAACCAGGTCATTATCCGCTTCTGGACCCTCTCCATCTTCCTCGCCTTCCTCGGTCTCGCCACTTTGAAGCTTCGTTAGAAAGAAATCCGACATACGCAACGTGAATTATCGCCACCAACAGATCGCCGTTCTCGGCGCGGGACGCAGCGGCCTTGCCGCCGCACGCCTCGCGTTGCGCGAGGGCGCCTGTCCGGTGGTGTATGACACGGGCGATGCGGCGAAGCTTGCCCCAATGGCCGCTCAACTCGCTGCGGAGGGGATCCCGCATGTCTTTGGTAGAGCCGTTCTGAAGGAACCGGTGACGGCGGATCTTGTCGTAATATCCCCTGGAATCGACGCCGCCTGGGAATGGCCCCGTCGCTTCTCCGATGCTGGCGTCCGCCTTATCGGGGAGACCGAGTTCGCCTTTTCGATCGGCACGGTTCCCGTGATCGGAATAACCGGAACAAACGGCAAGACGACGACGACGGAACTGGTGGCACGCATCCTTTCCTGCAGTGGCCAGCGCACGGTTGCCTGCGGGAACTATGGTGTCCCCTACAGCGAGGTATTGCTTTCCGGCGAGGAATACGACGTGCTCACGATGGAGATCAGTTCCTTCCAGTGCGAGACCATCGAGACCTTCCATTGCCCGATCACGGTGTGGCTGAATTTCGCCCCGGACCATCTCGATCGCTATCCGAGCGTGGTTGAATACCGCGCGGCCAAGATGCGGATCTTCGAGAACCAGACGGCCGATGACGTGGCCATTGTCGATGCGCGCGATCCCATGCCTGCCATCGCTGCGAGGAAGATTACCTTCAGCGCTTTCGACCAGGCCGCCGATTACACGCTCGACGGTGGAAGGATCCTGTTCCGGGGCGACCCGGTTGCCGATTTCCGCGCGACTCGACTTCGCGGAACGCACAACGCCGAGAACCTGATGGCGGCGCTCGCGGTGGGGCGGGAGCGTGGCCTTGCCTACGACGCCATGATGGCCGCCGCCGCTGATTACCTTCCGCCGCGCCACCGCTGCGAGTATGTCGCGACCGTGGACGGCTGCGAGTATATCAACGATTCGAAGGCCACGAACCTCCACGCGCTCGAAAGCTCGCTCGTCGCCATGGGCGAGGACGTGATACTGATTGCAGGCGGGAAGCAGAAGGGTCTGCCCTTCGGGGAACTCCGCGAGACCGTGGCCCGGCACGCGCGCCATGTCGTGCTCATCGGGGAGATTCGCGAGCAAGTGCGCGAGTTGTGGGCGGACGCCGCTCGCTGCGAGCTTGCCGAAAGCGTGGACGAGGCGGTGGCCCTCGCGCACAAGGCCTCCAGGCCGGGACAGACGGTGCTCTTCTCTCCGGGGACCTCGTCCTTCGACATGTTTTCCGGATACGAGGAGCGGGGCGACACGTTCCGGAATGCCGTGACCAAAATGAACTGAGTGAATTCCATGAAAAACCAAGACCAAAGAACTGCCAGAAAGAACCGGAAGCGCAATACCTGGAGCAAGCTCTTCGCGCGCTCGCCACGAGTATCCGCTCATCTCACCCAGGAGCACGATTGGGAAACCGATGTGCCGAACATCAAGCTTTCGCGGGCGTTTGTCATTGTCCTCGCCATTCACGTGGTTGCGGTCGGCGGCATCATCGGCTTCGAACTGATGCAGCCCAATGCCACCGTCCTCGCCGAGGGCGGTGCGGGGCCCGAGGGTGAAGCGAGGGCGGAGACTGAGGCGGCTGGCGATGGGAACGCCGTCGTGGCGGAAATGGCCGGCGCGACGCCGCCGCGGGCTGAAGTGCCTTCCGTTTCCGAATCGACGGCTCCGCTTCCGAACGACTCCGGATTGAAGCACATTGTTTCGGCGGGGGACAGCGTCCGGTCGATCCTTGATCGCTACGGAGTCACTCGGGGCGATCTTGCGACGGCGAGTGGTCTCCCGCTTTCCGCGACCCAGGAGCCGTTTCAAGGGCAAGTTCTCACGGTGCACAATGCCCGTCGCGGAACGGCGTCCATGGATGGCATTCTGCCCGTGATGGCCACCGAGCGTCCCCGGACGATCCCCACGGTGCCGATGACGCATCTTGTTGATTCCAGTCTGCCGGAGGCGGAATATACGGCCGACAACGATCCCTCGCTCGACCGCATGCCCGACCCCGTTTCGAGGGAGGCGGCGCCGGCTGCCGAGGCGGAGGAATTCACGCCTCTAGGCGATGATCCGGAGTACACCCTCATCGATGAAACAACCGAGATCGAAAGCGCGCCGCCCCGCGCGGCGGCGAGGGTGACGCAAACGGCACCGGTATCCCAGAGCCGGAGCGACGTCGTTGCCCCGAAAGTGGTGGAAAAGGCTCCCGCCGCTTCGGGAAACACGCACACGGTGAAGGCCGGAGATACGGCCTATGCGATCGGACGCAAATACGGAGTCTCCGCCGACACGCTGCTCAAGACCAATGGTGTTTCCGATCCGAGCGCCCTGCGCATTGGAACGGTTCTCCGCATTCCCCGCTAAGCAACACCTTCCGATGGCCGAGAAGAGCGCCCATATCCTTGTCGCAACCGTCATCGCACTCATTGCGCTCGGGATCACGATGCTGCTCAGCACGAGCGTCTTCGTTGAGAACGAGGCGAAGGACATCTACTTCGATGTGAAGCGTCAGGTCGTATGGATCGGTCTGGGCTTCGTGATCTGTGCCATCGTCGCGATGATCGACTACCGCTTCTGGCAGCGGTCGGCATCGGTCTGGCTTGGCATCGGCTGTCTGCTTCTCGTCCTCTGCTTCGTTCCGGGCGTTGGCGAATACCGCAACGGTGCGCACCGATGGATCAATGGTCGCTCCATTGGACTTGGTTCGCTCCGCCTTCAACCCTCGGAATTGGCGAAACTGGCCGTGCTCTTCGTGGTCGCGGGTTGGCTGACCAGGCATGTTGCGCGGGTGAGCGAGTTCGGTAAGGGATTCGCCTGGCCGCTTGTCATCACGGCCATCCCCGTATCGCTCATTGCGATCGAGGTGGATCTTGGTTCCACCGCGCTGATCTGCGCTATGGTAATGCTGCTCATGTATGTGGCGGGCACGCGGCTCCTTTATCTCGGGGGATCGGGAATTGCCGCGCTGGGTGCGCTCGCGCTTGCGGTCAAACTGGTGCCGAACCGGATGGAACGAGTTCTCGTCTTCCTTCATCCGGAGGAGCATACGACCGACCTCGGAATGCAGGCCTGGCGGGGGATGCTGGCCTTTGGTTCCGGGGGAGCGACCGGACTGGGGCTCGGCAACGGGAGGGAGAAACTGATGTATCTTCCCTACGCCCACACCGATTTCATCTTTCCGATGGTCGGAGAGGAACTGGGCCTTGTGGGAACGCTGCTTGTCGTCTTCGCTTTCGTCCTCATCATCGTGTCGGGCATGCTCATCGCGACGCACGCTCCCGACCGCTTCGGCAAATTGCTGGGCTTTGGTCTCGTCTGCATCGTAGTCCTCCAGGCGATGATCAATATCGGGGTGACCACCGTGCTTCTCCCGAACAAGGGACTCCCGCTTCCCTTTGTGAGTTACGGCGGTTCGAACCTCCTCTTGTGCCTGATAAGCATCGGCATTCTCCTCAACATCTACAGGCAAGGGCGGGAACCCGCCGAGGCGGCCAAACTTGCCATGCCTCGCGGCCGCATGACACCGCGAGTCTGAAGGTCCGGACGAAACCATGCCGCTGAAAATCGTTATAGCCTGCGGGGGAACCGGCGGACATCTTTTTCCCGGGATCGCGGTCGCCGAGGAATTGCAGAAGCGTGGCCACGAATGCCTCGTTCTCATTTCCCGAAAGGAGATCGATGCCCTCGCTTCCTTCGGCTACGACCACCTGCGGTTCGAGAAACTCGATGCCATCGGCATGCCGAGACTCCTCTCCCCGAAGATGTTGCCTTTCATGATCGGATTCTGGAAGACGCTTCGGCGTTGCCGGAAAATGCTGCGCGAGTTCAAGGCGGACGCGGTTCTCGGCATGGGGGGATTCACCTCGCTTCCGCCCGTCTGGGCGGGGAAAAGGCTTGGTGCGCGCACTTTCGTTCACGATTCCAATTCCATTCCCGGGAAGGCCAACCGACTCACCTCCCGCTTCGCCGACTGTGTGTTTCTCGGGATCGGGGAATGCGCGGCATTTTTCCCGAATCGGCGCACCGAGGTGACGGGAACACCCATTCGTTCTTCCCTTCTCAAGCCCGTGGCCCGCGAGGAGGCGGAGGCATTCTTCGGGTTCGAGTCCTCGCCCGATGCCAAGACCCTCTTTGTCACCGGAGGCAGCCAAGGGGCCCGGGGAATCAATCGCGGGGTCAGCGGTGCGGTCGGGGAGTTGAAGAAGCGAGTGGGGGCAAAACTTCGGATCATCCATCTCGCGGGACGCGAGGACGCGGAACTCGTCGCGAAGGCCTACGCCGCCGAAGGGGTCGCATTCTCGGCCCCGCCTTTTTGCAAGCGGATGGAATGCGCCTACGCGATCGCCGATCTCGTTGTTTCCCGCTCGGGAGCGTCGAGTCTGACGGAACTGGCGATGTTCGGAATGCCTTCCGTCCTCGTCCCCTATCCCTACGCCGCCGAGGATCACCAGACCCGGAACGCGGAAACCTTCACCCGAAGGGACGCCGCCATCATGCTTCGTGAGGCGGACATCACCCCGGCTGGATTTGGTAAGCTTCTCGGGGACCTCCTCGCCGATGATGCCGCCCGCGCGCGGATCGGGGCCGCCGCAAAGAACCTTGCCACTCCCCGCGCAGCGGAGAATATTGCCGCTTTCATCGAAGATAAATGTCGCAGATAGAACTATGGAGCCGCCAATTGCGCGAGCGCAGCCGTCAACCCATTCGCATCCACCTTATCGGGGTGGCTGGCTCGGGGATGAGCGGTCTGGCTTCGCTTATGCTCGGGTTGGGACACAAGGTCAGCGGTTCGGATCGGACGCGGACGAAGGAGATCGACCGACTTGAACGGGCTGGGCTCGTTTTCGCGGGCGCGCAATCCGCGGATTCGATCGCGGACGCGGAACTTGTGGTCTATTCCTCGGCGATAAAGCCGGGGAACGCCGCCTTTGATGCGGCGGTGGCGGCCGGGATTCCGATGATGAGACGCGCGGAGGCCCTCGCGGCCCTTCTCGCGCAGCGGAGGGGAATCGTCGTGGCAGGGACCCACGGGAAGACGACCACCTCGGCTCTGGCGGCGCATGTTCTACGGGGAGGGGGACTTGATCCCTCGCACTATGTCGGTGCGGAGATTCCAGTGCTTGGCACCAACGCCCACTGGAGTATCGATGGAGAATACATGGTTGCCGAAGGGGACGAGAGCGACGGCACGCTCGTGAATTTCCATCCGGAGTTCGCCCTGATCCTGAATATCGAGGAAGAGCACCTCGACCACTACACGAACGGCATTGTCGGGATTCGCGAAGTCTTCCAGCGATTCGCGAGCCAGACCACGGGTGCGGTGATCTATTGCGCGGAGGATCCCGAGGCGCACGTGCTCTGCGTGGATCGACCGGGCAGTATCAGTTTTGGATGGGACCCACGCTGGGAGTTCTCCGCCGAGATTGTCGAATCACGCGGGGCAAGCACGGATTTCATCGCGAGAAGGAACGGGCGCGAGATCGGCACCGTTACCCTGGGCATTCCGGGCGCGCACAACGTGTTGAATGCCCTCGCCGTTATTGCTCTCGCGACAAAACTGGGAGTCGCTTTCGAGCGGATCGCCGAGGCACTGCACAGTTTCCGCGGTGCGAAACGCCGCTTCGAGGTGCGGTACCGCTCGACGAATTTCGCCGTCGTCGATGATTACGGACATCATCCGACGGAAATCAGGGCGACGGTGCGCACGGCACTCGCGACGAAGCCGGAACGTCTCATCTGCGTATTCCAACCGCACCGCTACAGCCGCACCCAACTCCTCCGGAAGGAATTCGGGACCGCGTTCCGGGGCGTCGACATGCTGTATGTCACCGGCATCTATGCCGCAAGCGAGGTTGCCATTCCGGGTATCTCCGGGCAAACGATCGTCGACGAGGTTCTGGCCACGGGACAGGAGAATGTCCGCTATTTGCCGGATCTTGAAACGGCCCATTTGGAAATCGGCAGCCACTTGCGGGAGGGCGACATGGTGCTTACGCTCGGGGCGGGGAACATCCACGAGATCGCGACCATCCTGGAGAGGGACCTTGGCGTTCTCGATGAGTTGCGCAAGCGACTCAACGAACCCGAAACCGAATTGCGCCTCTATGAACCGATGAGCCGGCATACAACGATGAAAGTCGGCGGCCCGGCGCAATATTGGATTTCGCCCCGCAGTGTGGATAGTTTTGCCGTTAGCCTGCGCTTCTGCGCGGAACGGGCCATTCCGGTGCGGGTGGTCGGGCGCGGTTCGAATCTCCTCATCCGGGACGGAGGCATTCCCGGTGCGGTCATTCATCCTTCGAAAGGTGAATTCGAGGAAGTTCGTTTTGTTGGCAATCATCTTGTCTGCGGTGTCGGCGCGCGCTTCAAATTGGTCAGCGCGGTGGCGAAGAAGGCGGGTATCGGCGGATTCGAGTGGATGGAAGGCATCCCGGGGAGTGTCGGGGGAGGACTTCGCATGAATGCGGGAGCCATGGGACGCGAGACCTTCGACCATGTGGTGCGTGTCAGCTATCTCGACCGCGCGGGGAACCTTCACGAAAAGGCCGGCGAGGAATTCGCCCACCAGTACCGGAACGTCCCCGAATTCGTCGAGAACTACGCTGTCCAAGCCGAATTCGATGGCGAGTCGGTGGAGCCCGATGAGATCGAACGCCGATTAGAGGAATCGGTGCGCAAGCGACGGGCCTCGCAACCCGTCGCCGCCAGTGCCGGCTGCATTTTCAAGAATCCCGAAACGATTCCGGCAGGTCGGCTCGTCGAGGAACTCGGTCTGAAGAATGCCGCCGAAGGAGCCGCGCGAGTCTCTGAGATCCACGGAAACTTCATCGTCAACGACGGGGGCGCGCGCGCCTCGCAGGTGCTTTCCCTTATTGCCCGGGTGCAGGCCGCCGCGCTTCAGGAACGGGGGATCGCCCTTCAAACCGAAGTACAAATCCTCGGCCAGGACGCGCCCTACCGATGACCCGCCTTGACGTAACCCATAACCCTGACACGAATTCATGAGTATCGCAGGAAAGAAGATCACCGTCCTCAAGGGAGGGCCCGGTTCGGAGCGTGAGATCTCGCTCGCGACCGCACGGAGCGTCGTCGACGCGTTGGCGGAGTGCGGGGCGGAAGTCAACGAGGTCGATGTCGTGGGTCCCGAGTTCGAACTTCCCGCCGAATGCGATCTTGCCTTCAACTGCATCCATGGAACCTTCGGCGAGGACGGGCAATTGCAGCGCATCCTCAACCAGCGTCGCGTTCCCTACACCGGCGCGGGGGCTGCCGCCAGCGAGTTGGCTTTTGATAAGATTCTGAGCAAGAAGCGGTTCATCGAGAATCTCGTCCCGACCCCGCTCTTCGAGTTACTCGTGGTGAAGGAAGGCGCTGATCCGGGCCCCGTCGCGATGCCGCTTCCCTTTGTGGTGAAGCCGCCGAAAGAAGGTTCCAGTGTCGGCGTTCATATTGTTCGAGAGGAGGCGGAAGTGGCCCCGGCGCTTGCGGATGTCGCAAGATACGACGCCATTGCCCTCGTGGAGGAATTCATCGGAGGGAAGGAACTTACGGTGGGGGTGCTGGGCGATCAGGCGCTTCCGGTCATCCACATCTGTCCGAAATCCGGCTTCTACGACCTCAAGAACAAGTACCCATGGCTGACAGGGGAAGGAGGCACCGAATACATTTGTCCGGCCGACATCGCCCCCGAGACGACACGCGCCGTGCAGGAGGCTGCTCTGGCCGCCCACCGCGCCCTGGGGATCGAAGTTTATTCGCGGGTCGATCTGCTTTTGGATGAGGCCAACAGGGTGTATGTTCTCGAAGTAAACACGATTCCGGGAATGACTTCCAGCAGTCTGCTTCCGAAGGCCGCCCGGACGGCTGGAATCGAGTTTCCCGAACTTTGTCGGCGCATCGCCGAGATGTCGCTCCGTATTCGTCCGAAGCGCTAGGAGAAGGCTCACGCCGATTGCGCAACACACCATGAAGAACCGATTCCGAAAGCGAGGAGACAGCGAACGCAACGCCCGGCGCAAGCGACGGGGCACGCATGTCCTTGATGTGCGTGTACGTCCCGGAGCACGTAAACTCCGCCGCCGTCTCTCGCCCGGCCACAAGCGTATGATCGGAATGGCCGCGATCTGCGCCTGCGTCCTTCTTGCGGGAGGGGCCATCCGCTGGGCCGTGAAGCGTTACCTCCTTGAGGCCCCCGAATACACGCTTCAGATCATCCGTTATGAAACGGATGGGAAGCTTGCCAAGGAGACCGTTCTCCGGCAGGCCGAATTGGAAGTGGGGGTCAATCTTCTCACGGTCAATCTTGACGCGGTGCGCTCCCGGATACTCGCGCTGCCGGAGATCAAGTCAGTCGATCTGGAGCGCGATCTGCCGGACAAACTCGCGGTCGCTATCACCGAACGCCGCCCCGTGGCGTGGTTGGCCTGCAAGTCCCTTCGGGTCGAGCCCCGGACATCGACCTACCGTGATGGTTCGGTGCGGGGCCTCATGATCGACGAACAAGGGGTGATTCTCGAGTGTCAGAAGCTTCGCCCCGAATACGTGAAAATGCCTGTATTTCACGTCCGTGACCTCTCCGTCAGCACCCCGGGGCAGCGACTTGAAGACGGTCAGATCGCGCGGGCCCTGGAACTCGTGGGGCTCACGAACAGCCTTCTCGTGGCCGATTCGCTTCTTCTGACGGACGTCGAACTCCGCAACGATTTCTCGCTCGTCGGGAAGTTCAACAGTGGCGCCGAAGTCACGTTCGGACTCGAAGAAATCGAACGGCAGGTGCGCGACTACCAGCTTATCAATGCCGACACGGCCCGGAAACGCCGGCGCATCGAGTCCGTCAACCTTCTGGTGAAGCGTAATATCCCGGTTACCTTCGTCGAGGGGGGCGGCGTCCAGGCCCAGGGGGCGGGGCCTTCGGAGGGCGACCCCGCCGAGCCCGAAGCCTACCCGCTCGCCGAGCCCGAGCCCGCGATCAATTCCCGAACAATCCCCGCCCGCCCGAAAGTCCGCCGCAGTGCTCCGGTCATCCGCCGGGCGATTCCGCGGGACGATCTGGGCGATCCGCAATTGCGAAATATCCTCGGAGCGGGTTGACTATTAAGCGATTGAATGATGATTTAGCATCTGGTTTCGGGGCCGCTCATTTGCGGGGCCTCCGGATCCGAACGATAGGAATCCACTAACTCCATGGCGAAAGCGAATATTTACGTCGGCCTCGAAATCGGCACCTCGAAGATCTGTGTGGTCGTGGGAGAAGTGCGCGGTGATGGTGCCGTCAAGATTCTCGGGGTTGGCCAGGCCCCTTCCCGCGGCATCCGGAAGGGGGAAATCGTTGATTACGAGACGGCGCAGACTTGCCTCCACGACGCCCTGCTACGCGCCGAGGACAGGAGCGACGTGATGATCAATAACGTTTATCTGGCCATCACAGGGTCGCATGTGGAAAGCCTGAACAATCGGGGGGGGATCAACATTCCCGACGACCAGAACGAGATCACCGAGGAGGATCTGGAAGAGGTGAAGGAAATCGCCCGCGACGTTCCGATTCCCCAGCAGAACGTCTTCCTCCACAGCATTATCCGGCACTACTACGTGGACGGACAGGAAAAGGTCGTGAACCCGGTGGGGATGCTCGGCAAGAAGCTCGATGCCGACTACCACATCGTCCATGGCATTCGAACCCGCATCCAGAATACCATCCGTTGCGTGCGCGAGATCCCACTGGAGGTCGAGGACGTCGTTTTCAGCGGTATTGCCTCCGCCCAGGTGGTGCTCAACAAGGAAGACAAGAAACGAGGCGCCGTAGTCCTCGACATCGGCGGTGGCACTTCCGACTATGTCGTCTACGCGGACGGGGCCATTTCCCAGTCCGGCTGCATCGCCATCGGAGGCGACCACATTACCAATGATATCTCGCTTGTGATGAAAATCCCGCTTTCCAAGGCGGAGCGCCTGAAAGTGGAGGAGGGGAACGTCACTCTCGATCCGGCCGATGAGGGCAAGATCATTCGTCTGGAGGATGATCCCCATTTCGCGGGTCGCGAGGTCGACCGCGGACTCCTCAATCAGGTCATCCATTTCCGCGCGCGGGAGATTTTCGAGTTCCTGCGGAAAAAACTGGAAAAATGCGGCGAGCGTGACCGCATCGGAGCGGGGCTTTTCCTGACCGGTGGATGTTCCCGCCTCAAGGGACTCCATGATCTGGCCGAGGAAATCCTTGAAATGCCTGTCCATCGGGCGAGCGTAACCTCCATGAGCGGCACCACCGCCACCTTCGAGAACCCGATCTATTCCACCCCGATGGGCCTGGTCCGCTACGCGCAGATTCTTGATAGCGAGCGACCAAAGAAATCGACATTTGCGAAAATCGGTAAGAAGATCGGCGGAATCTTCGGGGGATCGGGCTAGTTTCCCGCCCTTCCGCCACTTCAGACTGACCCATTCAACCCAACGACCAAACACGAATCCCTGAACCCATATGCTTGAATATACACGCGATGACGCGGAACGCAGTACCGAGGCGACCCCCCTCTCGGTGAAGGTGGTCGGTATTGGTGGCGCTGGTGCCAACGTACTCGACCGCATCGCCCTGGAAGGAATGGACGGGGCCGAACTGATCTCGATGAATACCGATGTGCGCGGACTGAGCACCTCGGTCGCGAATAGCAAAATCCAACTCGGCCGGACTCTGACGCAGGGCCTCGCCGCCGGTGGTGATCCCGAACTGGGCCAGCAGGCCGCGGAGGAGGCCGAGGCTGAGATCCGCGCCGCTCTGCAAAACAGCGGAATGGTTTTCATCTGCGCCGGCCTCGGCGGGGGAACCGGTTCCGGTGCGGCACCTTACATCGCTAAGATCGCCCGGGAGGAAGGGGCATTCGTCGTCGCCTTCGTGACGGTGCCCTTTTCGTTCGAGGGACGTCGCCGCCTCCAGCAGTCCTCCGATTCCCTGCGACAGCTGGAAATCTATGCGAACGCCCTCGTCACCTTCGACAATGACCGCATGGGCGACCTCGTCCTCCCGAAGGAAGGCATCCAGCAGGCCTTCACGGCCGCCGATCAGATCATCAGCCAGAGCGTGCGCGCCGTGACCAGCCTCGTGACCCAGCCCGGTCTCATCCGCATCGGAATGGACGATTTGCTCACCGCCCTGCGGAACCACAATTCACGCTGCCTCTTCGGCTTCGGCCAGGCGAAAGGCGAAAACCGCGCCCAGGAAGCCCTCGCCCGTGCCCTCAAGAGCCCGTTGCTCGACAAGGGCCAACTCCTCAAACACGCCGCCAATGCCATCATTCAGGTAACGGGAGGTGACAGCATGACTCTCTATGAGGTCGAGATCCTCATGAACGAGGTCGGCAAGCACGTTCGCGACAGCGCCCAGATTCTCTTCGGGGTTTCCGCCGACGCCAAACTCACCGACAGCATTACCGTCACGATCATCAGTTCGGTCCAAGAGGCGCAACTGAAGCCCCTTCCGGAAGGCGAGGCCGCTCCGGCTCCGGCGGCGAGACCCGCTGCGGCCCCGGCTGCCGCGCCACCACCGACTGGAGGAGGAGGCCCGCAAAGCCCCGCCGCAGTCGCAAAAAAGTCTGAGGCTCCGGCTCAGGATGAGCCGGAGCGCGCACCCGCCGCGTCCAACCCTCAACCCGCTCCCGGGGGCGCGCCCCCTCCGCAAGGAAAGGCCGTGCCTCTAGTGGCCAAGGTGGCGGCTCCGGAGCTACCGGCGATCGAGGCCGCACCCGCCGACGAAGCGGTGCCGGAGGCGCCTCCTCCCGAGCAGGAAACCGAACCGGAGACCGAGCCTGAACTTGAGGTGGTCGAAGTCATTGAGGAGCTTGAGGTTTTCGAGGAACAAAAGATCTCGGAGCTGGATGTTTTCGTCGATCACGATGAGGACGGATCTCCCTTCGTGGACGAAGGCCCCGAAGACGCGCCGGTCTTTGCGAACCCTATCGCCGAGGCGATGGGCGGTGACGCCAAAGGGGACGACGAAATCGTGGAGTTGGAGGAATCATCCCTTGAAGACGTCTTCATCGATCCTTCTCCGGACGAAGAGGAAGCCGTTGCGGTTAGTCCCGAGCCCGAGCCTGAAGTAGCGGCGGCGAAGCCGGAATCCGTCCCGGTTCCGAAGACAAAAGGTGGGCTCTCAAAGTTCACGTCGCGGTTCCGCGGAAGGCCGAAAGAGAAGACCGGGGATTCGTCCGACGCATCCGAATCCGTCGGAACCGAGATGCCCGAGATGGCGGAACTGCCTGCCAAGGCGGAGTTGCCGTCGACCCAATTGCCTCCCAAGCGCCGACCGGTGGAGCCCGCTCCGGAGCCCGCTTCATCCGAGCATTTGCCGCCTGTAAAGACTGCGCCAAAGGCTTCTCCCCTCGCAGCGCAACAGGACGAGCTGATTCCGCGGAAGCCCGTCGCAAGGGGGCGCTTCGAGAAAACAGAACCCACCATCATCGATGGTGAGGATCTCGATGTCCCGGCGTTTCTTCGAAAGAAAGGAAAGTAGCGGAGGCAGGATTTTCGCAGGAAGTCGCTTTCAGACGATTCACGGCTCGGCGCGCTCTCACTATGAGGTGTCGTGGTCGTCTGAAGATGTTCAACGGTGTACAAAACTTCCCCGGATAACGGTGGCCGGGATGGGCTGTAAGCGTCCCAAAATTCTCCCCCTTGACTCGGGCGGCCTCGGCTTCCCGTCCCTGCTCTCGGCGGCGATCCTCGATGGGGTAAGCGCGGCAGCCTGTTTGGGCGTCGCGTTGACCGGCAGCCGTTTGATCGCCTCGGTGAGGGAACTCGGGGGATCGAGGCCCTGCCGCTTGCAGTTCCCGATCAGGGTGTGGAGCAGCGCGTTGTTCGCCCCGGCTTCGGCGCTCCCGAAGAACAGACTGTTCTTCATTCCGAGCTTGGGGGCCGGATCGCGTTTCTCCCACGTCGTTTCCCGGGTTGCGGGGCGGGCAATCCTTTTTGGAGACGCCGAGCGGGAGGTATTCAAGGAAAGTTTTGTCAAGTAGTTGCATTTCAGTGGGTTGCATGCAATCGTCTGGTGCTTCATGGGAAACCACTTCCACGTGTTGCTGGGTGTTCCGGCCACTGTTTTCGCCCAGAAAAGCCCTTTGGTTCGTGCCATTCAGGAGGAGCCCGTTGAAAGGAGGAGGAGATTGCTGGAGCGTGGCGTGAATCGGGAAGGGGCTCCTTCGCGTGCGTTCTGTCCCCGTGAGTTCGACGGTCTGCGCGATGGTGGCGACGGGCAGAGAGAATCGGCTGCAACACGCTCTCGCTGACCGTGCCGGCGCGAGGTGGAGGAAACTTCCTGTTTTCGCGGTCATCCGGCCCCGTGATCAGGCGTCCCCTTTTCCTCGCGTGTGCTTCGAAGAAAGCCGAGTCCGCCGTCATCGATGGAGAGGATCTCGACGTCCCGGCCTTTCTCCGGAAAGAGGACAAGGGCCACCGCGGCCGTTGGCAGGACGCGGGTCGCCCCGCAGCGCACCGGCGAAGCCGTGTCGCCCGTCAATCCAAGGCCGCGTTTTCCGTTCCGCCGCACCCTCCGGTTCGACATCGAGTGATCCCTCCTCCCCGTCCCATTCCGAGCCCTCTCCACTTTTGGAAAATCTAGGGTTGCCACCGCGCATGGCTTCCGCCTAAATGTCACACATACGAAACCCCTGCTCTCTCCATTCATCCATGTCCAGTTCTCCGACTCGTCCCGCCGCGCTGAAGCCTCGCCTCTGCGTCATGATGTTCATCCAGTTCTTCATATGGGGAGTTTGGTATGTGCCGATGTGGAATTTCCTTGGTGGCATCGGGGCAACCGACGCGCAGGTTGGCTCTGCCTATGCCGCCACGGGGATCGCCGCGATCATCTCCCCGTTCCTCGTCGGCATGATAGCCGACCGCTTCTTTCCGACCCAGATCGTCTTCGGGGTGCTTCACCTGCTTGGGGCGATGTTCCTCTATCTTACTTCGAGGGCACAGAATTTCGATGATTTCTACCCGATGCTCCTATTGCATCTTGTCTGTTACATGCCGACTCTCGCTCTCGCCAATACCGTGCTCTTCCGGAATTCGGCTTCACCCGAGCGCGACGCCCCTCCCATACGAACCTTGGGGACCATTGGATGGATTGCCTCGGGGGTTTTGGTTGGCGGTGGCTTCCTTGTCGCGGGAGATTTTACCTGGCAACTTCCCAAATTTCTCGGCGGGCCTGACGCTCCGGCGGCCGCCGTCACGCTTGGCAGTACGGTGTGGCCCTATTACTTCGGTTGCGGGGCTTCCGTGCTTCTAGGTCTCTATGCTTTTTCGTTGCCCCACACGCCGCCGCAACTCAAAGGGAAGACCGTTTCGGTGGGGGACATTCTCGGGCTTAAGGCTGTTCGCCTCATGAAGGACCCTTCTTTCGCGGTCTTCATCATCTGTTCTTTGCTCATCTGCATTCCTCTTTCTTTCTATTTTCAGAGCACCAATGGCTTTCTCGGCCAGATGGGAGTGCAAAATACCGAAGGCGTCATGACGCTCGGACAAGTCTCGGAAATCTTCTTCCTGCTCCTTGTTCCCGTCTTTTTCAGGAAGCTTGGAGTGAAATGGATGCTCGCGATCGGGATGCTCTTCTGGGTCCTTCGCTACGTGCTTTTCGCCAACGCTACCCCGGAGACCCATTCACTGCTTTATCTGGGCGTTCTCTTTCACGGGATCTGTTATGACTTCTTCTTTTTCACCGGGCAACTCTATGTGGACAAGCGTGCTCCCGAGGACGTGCGTTCCGCCGCCCAGGGGTTCATCGCCTTTGTCACGCTGGGCATCGGAATGTTCCTCGGTGGGAAACTCAATGGCTGGTGGAATGGCCGCCAGACGGTTGACGGCGTGAAAGACTGGGCCGCCATCTGGTGGTTTCCCGCCATCATGTCCGGCCTTGTTCTTGCGGTCTTCCTGGTTCTTTTCAAAGACAAGTCGCGCTCACCGCGTTCCGAAAACTGAAATCGTGAAAGCTCCCCTTAAAGTCCTCACCGCCGGTTGCGGTCATATGGGCACCTCGCATTCGAGGGCCTACATGGCCATGGACGGCTTCGAACTGGTCGGTCTCGTGGCCCGCAACGCGAAAAGCCGCGACAAACTCTCGGCCGAATTCGGCGGAAAGATTCCTGGCTTCTCCGACTACGCAACCGCACTGAAGGAGACGCGCCCCGATGCCGTTTCGATCAATACCTATCCGGATACGCACGCCGTTTACGCGAAAAGCGCTCTGGAGGCCGGGGCCCATGTCTTCCTGGAGAAGCCGATCGGTGTCACGGTTCCCGAAGCCCAGAGTGTGGTTGATGCGGCGATCGCGAACGGCCGGAAGCTTGTCGTTGGCTACATCCTCCGGCACCATCCCTCGTGGATCCGGTTCATCGAGATAGCGCAGACACTCGGCAAGCCACTCGTGATGCGGATGAACCTGAACCAACAGAGTTCCGGGGATAACTGGGGGACGCACAAGAACCTCATGAACTCGATGTCTCCCATCGTCGACTGCGGCGTCCACTACGTCGATGTCATGTGCCAGATGACCCGGTCGAAGCCGGTGCGTGTCAGTGCGATCGGAGCAAGACTTACGGATGAACTCGTGCCGGGAATGTATAACTACGGCCAGCTCCAGGTAACATTCGACGATGGTTCCTGTGGTTGGTACGAGGCCGGGTGGGGACCGATGATGAGCGAGACCGCTTATTTCGTGAAGGATGTCATCGGACCGAAAGGCTGCGTGAGCATCGCCACCAACGAGCAGACCAAGGCTGCGGGCAGTGACGACGTCGATGCCCATTCCCGGACGGATTCGTTGCTCCTCCATCATGCCGAGCTTGGTGCCGACGGGAAGTTCGCGAAGCCCGACGAGCCGATCGATCTTACCGACGAACCGAACCACGATGAGTTATGTCGTCGGGAGCAGGAATATTTTCTCAAGGCGATCCGGGAGGACATCGACCTTACCGACCATATGAACGATGCGGTGAACAGTCTCGCGATCGTCCTCGCTGCCGACGAGGCGTTCAAGTCCGGGCAGGTGGTCTACCTCTGAAGGAGACGCGCGACGAGGGCGAACCCTCACCTCCCGGCGAGATAGCCTGCAAGGACTTCCGTGACGGGAACGGAGGTGTTCACGGGAACGTAATCGGCGTTGAGATGTCCGCAGGCGGCTTCGATCTTACGGACGAAGGCGCGGATGTTCTCTAGATAGGAGGCGCGAAGGGCCGTCGGATCGATGCGCAGACGGTTGGCGGCGATTTCGAGGTCCCTGAAATCGCTGAACTTCGTGAAGGGAAAGGTAAATTCCTCCTCGGCCATGAGGTGGAAGACCACGAGTTCGTGCTTCCGGTAATGGAAGTGGTGGAGAGCTTCCGCGAGGGCATCGCCATCGTCGAAGAGATCGCTGATGATGAAAACGGTTCCGCGCGGCGGGATGCGCTCGGCGACGTCGTGGAGGACCTTCGCCGCCTCGGTATCGCGCCCGGGCGCCGTTTCGTGGAGTTCCTGGAGGATCTGGTGGAGCTGGCTTGGCTTCGCGGCCGCCCGAAGATACTTCCTAACCTCGGAGTCGAAAGTGACCAGTCCGGCGGCGTCCTGCTGGCGGATGAGAAGGAAGGCGAGGGCGGCGGCGAGATAGCGGGCGTATTCGAACTTACTGACCGGCGAACCCTCCACGCTCGTGGCGTGGGTGCCCCGGTACGCCATCGACCCTGACGCGTCCACGACGAGGGTTCCGCGGAGATTCGTTTCCTCGATGTATTGTTTGATGTAGTAGCGGTCGGCCTTGGCGTAGACTCGCCAGTCGAGATTTCGAAGATCGTCGCCGCGTGCGTATTGGCGGTGTTCGGCGAATTCCACGGAAAAACCCTTTTTGGGACTGGAATGCCGGCCATTGATCCCGCCGTCCATCTTCCCGTGCGCGAGGAATTCCTGCCGTGTGATGGTGGCGGTGATTTCGGGAGGGAGTAAGGTGAGATAGTCTGGCACGGGCGGGTCCTTGGGCTTCAGGATGCGGTTTCCAGTGACGATTCAGGCGCAGAAAACCGAACAGTCTTTCAGACGTTCACGTCTACCCCCGGTTGATAGTATTCGAGCAGCATCCGGATGATCTCATCGCTCGTCACTCCTGCCGCCTCGGCGCTGAAGGTGGTGAGAATACGGTGCCGGAGAACGGGAGGAGCCATGGCAATCACGTCGGCGGTCGTGCAATGGAAACGTCCGTGGAGAATGGCGCGGGCCTTCGCGGCCGTAACGAGGTTGATGCCAGCCCGGGGGCCGGCGCCCCATCCAACCATCTCGCGGACGAAGGGGGGCGCGTCGGGTTGCTTCGGGCGTGTGGCGCGGGCAAGGGTGGCGGCGTATTCAATGACGTGGTCGGCGACCGGGACCCGACGGACGACCTGCTGCAACTTCAGGACCTCGTCGGCGCCAAGGGCAACCTCGACCTTCGCCTCATGGGCTCCGGTGACCTGGCGGATGATGCGGACTTCCTCCTGCGCGGTAGGATAGTCGACGATGATGTTGAACATGAAGCGGTCGAGTTGGGCCTCGGGGAGAGGATACGTTCCCTCCTGCTCGATCGGGTTCTGTGTCGCGAGGACGAAGAAGGGTTCGGGAAGGTGCCAGGTCTGGTCGCCGACCGTCACATGGTGTTCCTGCATTGCTTCCAGGAGGGCGGCCTGGGTTTTCGGAGGGGTGCGGTTGATTTCATCGGCGAGCACCATATTGGCGAAAATCGGACCCTTTACGAAGCGGAAGCGCCGGGCGCCGGTGGCGGGATCCTCCTCCAGGACCTCGGTGCCCGTGATGTCGGCGGGCATGAGGTCGGGGGTAAACTGAACGCGCTTGAAGCTGAGGTCGAGGACATGGCTGAGGGTGCTGACGAGAAGGGTTTTGGCAAGTCCCGGTACTCCCATGAGCAGGGCGTGGCCGCGGCAGAAGATGGCGATAAGCATTTGCTCGATGACCTCGTCTTGCCCGACGATGACCTGGGCGAGTTGCTCGCGCATTTGCGCGTATGCGCGGTTCAGCTCACCCACGAGCGCGGTGTCGCTCGCAGGAGTGGTGCCGCCTGGGGGGGGGGCGGATTTCGCATCCCCCACTTTCCCGGTCTCGGAGCGGGAGCTAACCGACTTGGGGGCCGTCGCCTCGATCACGGGAGGTCCTTCAGGTTCGTTCTCGCCGGCTTCCAACTCGAATACGAGCGCGCAGTTGCCGAGCTGGATGCTGTCTCCGGAGCTGAGACTTCCCGCGCGGGCGCTCTCGCCATTGAGCCGGGTGCCGTTGGAGCTTTCGAGATCGTAGACCCACCAGCGGCCGCTGTCGTTGCGGATCATGGCGTGGCGCCCCGAAACCTTCGTGTCGTCAAGCTGGAGGTCACAGGAATAGTCGCGGCCGAGGGTCAGGCCCTCGACAGGGACGTTATAGGCTTTGCCCTCGCGAGGGCCGGAGGTGAAAGTGATTCGCGGCATGGATGCTGAGGTCGGAATGCGGGAAAGTCCGGGACGCGGGCTTGCGCGGAGCTTTCGGTGGGAGGATGATAGAAGGGATGTCGCCGTCTGTTAAGCTGAAAAACGCGTGTCTTTTACGGGCCGGTACCTGCGTGCTCGTGTCCGCCCTTTCGAGCGGCCTTTCGGTGATGGCCCAGAATCCGAAGCCGAAGCCCCCGCCGCCCGGGCTTTCCGACAAAAGCCTCCGTCCTTACAGGATCGGTGTCTTCGCGGGAAAGGCCGATCCGGCCAGTAAGCCCGGCGCCGCGGACGAAACGGGTGCCCTGGTTGCCGGTGGGCCGCGGTACGCGCAGCATTTCGCACGGAGTGGGACAGGTTACCTGACCGCGCAGGTGACGTTTGAGAACGGTCGCTTCGGGGAGAACGAGTTCACCTACGAGGTCATGGTCGGGCTTTACACATACGACAACCGGCCGATCAGTGCGAACAGGAAGATGATGATCGTCGCCGCCGATTGGAAATACGCGTGGACGAGCCAGAGCTATGGTTGGGACGAGCCGGGAAAGTGGTCGGTGGGGACGTATCGGATCAAGGCGTGGGTCAATGGCGAACTGGCGGGTGAGACCGCGTTTTATGTCTTCGATGACAAGGCCGATCCCGAGGTTCTGAAGGGGGAGGCGGAGATCGATATCGACAAGCTGGAACTGTTCGAGGGAGGCGAGTTCTTCCGTCCCGGCCTGACCAAGACGGCGGCGACGAGCTTTTCCCGCCGGACGACGCGCCGCATTTACTGGGTCGCGCGGGCGAAGAACCGGCTCCACGAGGTACGGGCCCAGCAACCGAATGTGATCGGTTATTTCTACCGTCCCGATGGAACCCTGATGGGGGAGACCCCGAACCGTTTCCTCATCGCTCCCGAAGTGAGGGATATCGTGCTTGTCGAGGGGATCGGTTGGGCCACGCCCGGGAATTGGGACGCGGGCACCTACCGCTTCGAATTGGAACAGAACAACCGGCTCGTCGCCGAGCGAAAGTTCGAGGTGGTGGACCGGTTCCAGAAAGAGCAGATCGCGGCGAGGGTCGTGCATTACGGGATTGTCGACGGCGGTGTCTTCGCGGGCGATGTCACATTGCCCGAAGACGATCCGGGCCGGGTTTTTGAAAAGGTGTTCGAAGGGGGGGCGTTGAACCACGTGTGGGCCGAACTGGTTGTAGCGAACAACCCGAACCACACGGAGGCCCACTCCCACAAGGCGCGCTGGGAATTCCTCGGGCCGAACGGGGTTCTCCTCGGTCAGGCCGAGACCGATTTCACCATCCTCCCCGAGTGGAAGACCGCCCGGCAGCGTGCCTCGACCGGATTCGATGACCCGAAGAAATGGGTCAAGGGGCATTACAAGGTGCGGGTGAGCCTTGACGGGCACTTGGAAAGGGTGCTGCGTTTTGAAGTCCGGTAAGTCGATTCCCCGAAATCCGATTCTCGCTGAATCATCGACTCCGACGGAATTCTCGCCTTAAATCAGGTCTCCATGAAACTCCTTAAGAAACTTGCCTTTTTCGCCGCGGTTCCCGTCGGTCTCGTCCTCGTGGTCGAGCTCATCCTACGATTCGCGTTTCCGGTCGAGATGGAACCGACAACCCGTGTCATCCTTCGGAACGATGTTCCGGAATTCGCCGACACCGAGGTAACCTATCAGATTTCTCCGGAAGGTCTGCGGGGTTACCAGTGGTCGAAGACGCCGGGTGAAGGCACCCTTCGAATCCTCGTCGTGGGCGTGAATTCGACCTCCCACATGCTCCAGAACGTCGAGAATACCTGGTGGGGGCAGTTGGCGAGGAGGGTTGAGGAAAAGACCGGAAAACGCGTCGAGGCCGCGGCTCTGGCGACCCTTGCCGACCCCGGTATTCTCCCGGGAGTCGTTTGGGCGGAACGGGTATTGGCGGAAACCCGCGCCGATCTCCTCCTCGTTTGCTACGGGTTCGGGGATGTGATGAAACCGCCCTTCGACTACGAATTCGACCCGGACCGGCTTTCCAAATTGAAGGTCGAGCCCGAGCGCGGCTTCAAATACAAACTGGCCGAGGTCTCGCAGATCTGCCGCCGCATACGGCGGGGCAGGGTGGCCTCGGCGCGGCGGACTCAGCTTGCGTCGTGGAGTCAGGAAAACCAGTATCTCGCGATGCTTCAGGCGGGGATAAGCCATTATCAGCAGCAGCCTGCCGTCTCGGGCGTGGTGAGGAGCAGTGACCCGCTTCAGGAATACCTGCTGGGTGTCCGGGGATTCATCGACCTCGCCAAACGCAAGGGCCTCGGACTTCTGGTGATCGGGGAGCCTTCCCTTCATCATGAATTCCTGGGAAGGGATAGCCTTGATGCCAGCGAACTGCGGCAGGACGGCCGGTTGAGGCTCATTACGACCGTGCGCCCCGGTCCGGAGCCCACCAGCGAGGGGAGGGCGGACTTCGCCTGGGTGCAGGGGGAGCTCGATCGCTATTACGGGAATGCGGCTCTCGTCTGCAAGGAGGCCGGAGTATCCTTCGTCTCGCTCAACGGGAAGATTCCGCGAAATCCCGAATATTTTCTGACCGAGGTACTTTTCACCGACAAGGGGGCACGCAAGGCGTCGGAAATTCTTCTTCCGGCCATCGAACCCTTGATCCCCTAGGTGCGCCGAGCCAAACGCTAACAGAAAATTGTTGGCTAAAAGACTTTCATTTTCATCGCCCATGTGTTAAACAGGGCACGTCTTGCGCGCCGCGCTAGCCCCCATCCGTGAGTTCCCACCTCCCTTTTGGTGTCCGCTTACGGAATTCCAGTAGACACTCCACCCATACTCATCCGTTATGTCGCAGAATCCGTTCCATCCGAAACGCCACCGCCGCGCTCTCAGTAGCACGGCTGTCCTCTCCATCGTCTTCATGCTCGGGCTCGTGCTGGCTCCCAGCATCTTCGCGCAGGACGGCGCCGCCGAGGGTGCGAAGGAAATGACGATGCTTGACCAGCTTAAGAATGGCGGATGGTGGATGGCTCCCATCTACCTCTTGTCGGTGGGAATGGTCACGCTGATCGTCTTCAATTTCCTGCAGCTCACCAAGGGCAAATTCATGCCCGACGAGTTGCGCCTCATGCTTTTGGACCACATGCAGAACTGCCGTGTGCGCAGCGCCATCGAAGTATCGTCGATGAGCCCGACGTATCTTGGCCGGATGATGGCCAACTCCCTCCCTTCCGTCGATGCGACCGAGCCCGAGACCCTTGGTCGCGAGGCGGTCGAGGACCAGATGGCCGAATTCACGATCCGCGAGAACCGCGGCCACATGGAGTGGATCGGTTATTTCTCCGTCATCGCCCAGGCCGCACCCATGCTCGGGCTGCTCGGAACCGTTGTCGGTATGATGAACGCCTTCGCCAAACTCTCCGCCACGGCGGGTGCCGGCGCCGACAAGTTGGCCGGTGACATCTCCCTCGCGATGGTCACCACCATGGGCGGTCTTGTCGTCGCCATCCCGTCGATCATCGCTTACTTTTTCTTCAAGAACCGTCTGAACAAGCTCGTGGCCGGCTGCCACGCCACGGCGG
>JAHEDC010000648.1 GCA_024641425.1 Verrucomicrobiales bacterium
TGACAAAAGAATAGCGGGACAATTCGTGTTTCCCGCACCCTTGCGGCGAACGTAAGACAGAGGGGATGGTGGAAAGGATTCCACTTGTCCCCGGCAACGAACCACGTATGAGTAACGCGACTTTGAAGACTTCGACGACGCCTTTCGCAACGGGCGGGCCGCTGGATGCGGAATCGCTGGCGGACCGATTGAGCGGGGATTTCGCCCTGCTCCGGACACGCGCGCACGGGTTGGTCGTCGGGGAGGGGCCCTTCGAGGCGCGTGCGGCCCCCCCCAAGGAGGGCGTCGCCTTCTATGTGAACACGTTCTCTCTTTCGGATCCACGGCCCTGGAAAATCCCGGCGACCTCCGAAAGAGTTTCGGAGCGGATCTCAGCCAACAGTGTCGATTCCGGACTTGAACCTCCTGTGGTCGAATGGGAGGAGCCGAGCGAGGCAAAGTTCCGCGAGGTGTTTTCCGAGATTATGGGTGAGATCGAAGGGGGAGGACTGAGGAAGGCAGTGCCCGTCGTGACCGAGCATGGAACCCTTCGCGGAGGTGATCTGGCCGCGCTCCTCCCGCAATCGGGTGATGGCCCGGGGACGTGGCACTACGGATTCCGCGATGGCGGCTTTGGCTTCGCAGGACGGACCCCCGAGAGGCTGTTCTCAATGGCGGGCGGCGTGCTGCGGACGATGGCGCTGGCCGGGACGGCGCGGGCGGACGGGGCTGTCGCCTTCGAGGCCGACGCAAAGGAGAACGAAGAGCACCGTTTGGTGGTGGAGGACCTCTGCGAGGTGTTGGAGCAATTCGGCGATGTGCGCCTGGAACCGCGACGGCAGCTCGATCTCGGGGAGATGATCCATTTCCTGACCAACTTCGAAGTGCGCCTGCGCGGGAAATTCCGGCCGGACACGATCATGGACGCCCTGCATCCGACTCCCGCCGTCGGGGTGTTGCCGCGCGAAGGGCGGGCGAAGGAATTGCTCAAGGGCTGGCGCGAACGACTCGGTGCCCCGGCCTATTTCGGCGCGCCCTTCGGAGTCAAGGTCGATGATGCCTTCCATGCGGTCGTGGGAATCAGGAATGTGATCTGGGAGGGCGAAAGGGTTTTCCTCTCGTCCGGCTGTGGGGTTCTCCGGGGAAGTGTGGCGGAGAAGGAATGGCGGGAGCTGGCGATGAAGCGGGAATGGGTAAAGAACGCCTTTGCGATTGGGTAGGCGGATCCTCCCATGAGCCGGATCATTGCCCGCAGGGTTCTCGAAGAATTGGTCGCGCAAGGCGTGCGTCAGTTCTGTGTCTGCGCGGGAGCGCGGAATATTGAGTTGATCGCGCCCTTGTTGGCCGACGGGGTGCCAGTGCGGGTCTGGCATTTCTTCGAGGAACGGAGCGCGGCCTTCTTTGCGGTTGGGAGGATGATGGTGGAGGAAGAACCCGTCGCGGTGGTGACGACTTCGGGGACGGCGGCGGCGGAGCTTTTACCGGCCATGATCGAGGCTCATTATCAGGGCTTGCCCCTGGTGGCCGTGACGGCGGACCGTCCTCCCGGCTATCGTGGGAGTGGAGCGCCTCAAGCGATCGAGCAGGTGGGGATCTTCAGTGCATACTCTCAGCGCAGTGTCGATGTGGTTTCGGAGGTCGTGGCGCAAAATTGTCTCGAAGGGTGGGATGGGCATGGGCCGTGGCATTTGAATGTCTGTCAGGGCGAGCCGGAAGCGGGGGATGACGGGCCGATGGCCTGGTCGCCTCGATCATGGGAAACAAGGCGGGACGCCGTGGAATGGGATGCGGGGTTCGTGCGGGATCGAGGAGGATTAGTGGTGTTGCTTGGCGATTTGACGGCGAGCGAGCGGGTAGGGCTTGCGGATTTCCTTCGGCGGCTTGGTGCTCCGGTTGCTGCGGAAGCCGGCTCGGGATTGCGTGAGAATCCGGAGATTGCGGAACTGGTGCTGCGCGGAGGCGACCACAGCCTGAGGCGGTTGGACGTAAGGAAGGTTCTGCGCATCGGAGGAGTGCCGTCATGGCGCTTCTGGCGCGATTTGGAATCCAGACCGGAGATTGCGGTGTTCTCGCTTTGCCGCACCGGGTATCCGGGGTTGGCAAGATTTTCGCACTGGGCGCCGCTCCCTGACTTCTCGGCGGTCGTGATTTCCAAAGGCACCCCTATTCAGCCGGCAGCGATCGTGTTTCCGGGTGCCTTTCCCCGCAGTGAATGTGGATTTGTCAGAGCCTTGTCGGAATCGATTCCCAAAGGCTCGCGCGTTTTTCTCGGAAACAGTCTTTCCATCCGTGAGTGGAATATTGCCGCGACCTTCGCGGATCGTGGGCTGCGCTGTTGCGCCGCGAGGGGCGCGAACGGGATTGACGGGCAGGTGGCGACCTTTTTCGGAGCCGGCGCGGATGACTCGGAATCATGGCTCGTCTGCGGTGACCTGACGGCGTTGTATGACTTGAGCGCACCCTGGATCGTCGATCAATTGCCGCCGGCTCGCCGACGGATCGTCGTTATCAACAATGGGGGCGGGAAGATCTTCGCACGCTTGCCCGCGCTGCGCGCGTTTCCCGAATCCACTCGACGGGCCGTGGAGAACGCGCATGGTCGAAGCTTCGAGGCGTGGGCGGCGATGTGGGGAATGGATTACCTCCGTGTGACCGATCCGGGACAACTTGGTTTGCCGCCCATCGGGACTACAGCAGTGATCGAGATCGTGCCGGACCCCGGGGAATCCGAGGCCTTCTGGGAGGCATGGGAACGGACATGAAGTGGTTTTTGCATGGAGCTTTGGGTGCGCCGGGAGATTGGGAGGCCTGGAAGCGGATGGGAGACGTCTCCGTCGATCTCTACGACGAAGTCGCGCCCTTCGACGTATGGGCGAGCGGGTTCTGCGCGCGGGTGAAGTCGGTCGATGACGCCCCGGTGCTCGTCGGATACTCGATGGGCGGACGACTTGCCTTGCACGCGCTCCTTGCCGACCCGGGGATGTGGCGGCGAGCGATCATCGTGTCGGCGCATCCGGGACTCCCGACGCCGGGGGAGCGCGAGGTGCGCCTGAGGAATGACCGCGCGTGGGCGGAGAAGGCGCGCGTTCTGCCCTGGGA
>JAHEDC010000003.1 GCA_024641425.1 Verrucomicrobiales bacterium
CCGAAATGGCGCGTTCTCTCGCATGCCCCGTTTTAGCGGAATCAACTCGTGCTGGCAACGGGATTCGCGGGCGGATTTCGAAAGGCCGTGCTACGCGATGATCTGTTCGATGGGGTCGGCCCCTTCGACACCGACCAGCTTCTGGTCGAGGCCGCCGTAGAAATAACTGAGGTGGTTGGGATCGAAGCCCATTTGTGCGAGCACGGTGGCGTGGAGGTTCTTGACGTGGAATCGGTCCTTCACGGCGGTTCCTCCGAGTTCGTCGGTTTCCCCGACGCTCACGCCTCCTTTGATGCCCCCGCCGGCCATCCACATCGTGAACCCCGCCGCATTGTGGTCGCGACCGGTGCCCTTGGCATACTCGGCGGTGGGCTGGCGCCCGAACTCACCGCCCCAGATGACAAGGGTCTCATCGAGAAGACCGCGCTGCTTGAGATCCTTGAGCAAGCCGGCAATCGGCTTGTCCGTGTTTCCGGCGTGGAAGTTGTGGTTCTTCTCCAGATCGCCGTGGGCGTCCCAGTTGTCGTCGTTGTGCGCGCCGCCGGAATAGATCTGGATGAAGCGGACACCGCGCTCGACGAGACGGCGGGCGAGGAGGCATTTGCGGCCGAAGTCATTCGTCCGCTCCTGATCCATCCCGTAGAGGTGCTTGATCGATTCCGGCTCGTTCTCCACGTCGATGGCCTCGGGCGCGGTGGCCTGCATCTTGTAGGCGAGCTCGTAACTCGCGATCCGGGCGGCGAGGTTGCTGTTATCAGGGCGGCCGTCGTGGTGCCGGGCGTTGAAACGATTGAGATAGTCGATGAGAGTGCGCTGTTCGGGCGCGTCCATGCCCTTCGAATGCTTCAAGTTGAGAATGGGATCCCCCTGGGCGCGGAAGACGGTGCCCTGGTAACTCGCGGGCATGTAGCCCGAGCTCCAGTTCTTGGCTCCGCTGATGGGGCCACCGGTCTTGTCGAGCATGACAACGTACCCGGGAAGATTCTCGTTCACGCTTCCCAGCCCGTAGTTGACCCACGAACCCAGCGACGGGCGCCCGCTGAGGAGCGAACCGGAGTTCATCATGAGCATGGCCGAACCGTGGATCGGCGAATCGGCGGTCATCGAATGGATGAAGGCGATGTCGTCGACGCATTCGCCGACATGGGGGAAGAGCTCGGAGACGTATTTTCCGCACTGGCCTTTCCGGGAGAACTGCCACTTGGGACCGACGACGCGCCCCTGGTTCTTGTGGCCGCCTCGCCCGAAGGTCTTGATCTCGATCGTCTTGCCGTCGAGCGGATAAAGCTGCGGCTTGTAGTCGAAGGTATCGACATGGCTCGGGCCACCATACATGAAGAGGAAGATGACCGACTTCGCCTTGCCGAACCCATGCGGCATCCTGGGAGCGAGCGGATTGACCGCACCGCCTTCGCTGGAGGCCGCGGCCTTGGAGAAAAAGCCGTCGCCGGCAAGCATCCCGGTGAGCGCGAGCGAGGTGAAGCCGCCGCCGAGCGTCGTCAGCGATTCCCGCCGGTTCATGCGATGGCAGAATGTTCCTTCGGGGCGATCCGTTTTCATGGCAGTGTCAGTCTAGGTAAATGAACTCGTTCAAATTGAGAACGAGGAGGCAAAAACGGTCGAAGGCGGCTTTCTCGTCGAGTCCGTGTTTCGCGACCATGTCGGCCATCATGGCGTCGGCGAGCGCAATCTCGTTGTCGGTGGCCTCGCGACATAAGGCGAGCTCAATGGCGCGGCGCATACGGGCATGCCGGTCAGCCTCGGGAAGATCGGCGCGGAGGTTGTCGGCGAAGCGCACAGCCTGCTCGTTGAGGAAGGCGCTATTGAGCATGTTGAGGGCTTGGGTCGGCACCGTGGTGGTGAAGCGCACGGCGCAACTGGAATCGGTGTCGGCGAAGTCGAAGTCGACGAGTTCCGGCGGCTGGAGCGAGCGTTTGATCTTGATGTAGATGCTGCGGCGGGCCTGCTCCTCCGGGGTGGAATTCCCCCACTTGCCTCCCTTCGTCGAGGAGGTGGCGAGGACTTCGGGCGGGAGTTCGGGAAACATGCTCGGTCCCCCCATGGCGAGGTTCAGTGCGCCGGTGAGGGCGAGGATGGAATCGCGCATTTCCTCGGCACTGAGGCGGCGCATGTTGTAGCGCCAGAAGAGATCGTTTTGCGGATCCTTGGCAAGGGCCACGGAGCTCGTCTCGGACGACATCCGGTAGGTCATCGAATTCATCATCGTGCGGTGCAGCGCCTTGAGGCTCCAGCCGCTCTCCACGAGATGGATGGCGAGCCAGTCGAGGAGTTCGGGATGGGTCGGGCGTTCGCCGAGGTAGCCGAAATCGTTCGGGCTCGGGCAGATGGCACGCCCGAAGTGGTGCTGCCAGAGACGGTTGGCCATGACGCGGGAGGTGCGGCGATTGTCCGGGCGCGTCATCCACTCGGCGAGGACGCGGCGGCGGCCGCTAGTCTTCGCGCCGGGGGCCGGAGTCGGGATGGTGGCCACGGCGTCGGCAGGGCTCTTACCGAGGATGACGGGAAAGGCGGGTTCGACCGGATCGCCGGGCGAGTTGGCGTTGCCGCGGATCTGGATATGCAGTTGCGGGGGATTCGGTCCGCTCTCCTGCACCGTCATCGCAGGCATGGCGCCTTCCTTGTCGGGCGCGCGCAGCGCGCCAAGTTCGGCCTTGAGCTGCTTGTAGGTGGCGAGCTGCTCGGGGGTGAAAATCTCGCCACCCCGACGCGCGATGAGTTTGGCCATCTCGACGGGTCGGACGTTGGAACCTCTCCCAAGACCCAGATCGAAATAGCGCCCGCCCGTGAGGTAACGGCAATGAACCGCCAGGACGTTCCTGCCCGTCTGGAGGGCAGCCATCGCCTTCCCGTCGAGGGGAACGCTGAAGTAGTCGGTCACGTGACCCTTGAAACTGGCGACGAGCTGGCCGTTGAGATAGATTTCGGCGTCGTCATCGTGATAGACCGAAAATTCGAGCCCCTCTGGAAGGGATTCGAGGAGGAAGGTCTTCTGGAGCCAGAGCTCCGGCGTTGTCCAGGAAGTGCGGCCGAGTTTTTTGGTGTTCGGGGTGCCGCCCCCGAATCCCGAGCGGCCGGACGCCCATCCCTCGGCACGGAAGCCGACGGTGAACCAGTCGTCGGCGGGCTTGTTCGTGGTATAACTCCACTCCTCGCCGAGCGTGTGCGTCCGGGCGTCGGCGATGAGGACAAGTGGAGCGGCACCCTCGCCGGCAAGCCGCAAGCGGAGACCGGGATCGTTCTCGGCAAGTCTGGTGCGGGCCAAGGCCTCGAGGTGCCCGATGCGCTCCTCGATACCGAGCGCTTGCTGTGCCTTTTCGCGACGTTTCGCTTCGAGCCCGGCCTGCAGCTCGGGGGTCGCGATGTCCATGACCACATTGCCCTTGTTCATCTGGGTCACGCCGTGGAAGAAGGCCATGAAGCTGAAATAATCCTTCTGCGAGATCGGGTCGCCCTTGTGATCGTGGCACCGCGCGCAGCCAAGGCTCATGCCCAGAAAGCCCTCGGAAGTCACGCGCACGTTGTCGTCCAGCACATCGTAGCGGTGCTGAAGCGGATCGGCGGGCTCGTCGTCCCACTGCATGAGGCGATGGTAACCGGTGGCGATGAGCGAGTCCGTCGTCACGGTTTCCAGCTCGTCGCCGGCGATCTGTTCGCGCACGAACTGGTCGTAGGGCTTGTCCTCGTTGAAGGCGCGAATGACGTAGTCGCGGTAGCGCCAAATGTAGTCCTTTTCCGAATCCCGCTCGAACCCGTTCGACTCGGCATAGCGCACGATGTCCAGCCAGTGGCGGGCCCATCTCTCACCGTACTGGGGCATGGCGAGGAGGCGGTCGACGAGCTTCGGCCAAGCCTCGGGGTCCGCGTCGGCGACGAAGGCGGCGACTTCCTCGGGCGTGGGCGCGAGGCCGATCAAATCATAGTAGGCGCGGCGGATCAGGGTCGCGCGCGAGGCCTCGGCGTTCGGTTTCAGGCCAGCCGATCCGAGCCTGTCGAAGACGAAGGCATCGAGCGGATTCGTATTCCACGCCGGATCGCCGGCGACCGGGATCGGGGGGCGAACGAGCGGCTTGTTGGACCAAAAGGCGCGGGTCGTCTCATTGAGCTCCGTCGTGCGCTCGCCGTCGCCATGCTCGATCTTGGCAAGGACGTTGGCATCGGCGGGAGTCCATGGCATTCCCAGCTCCGCCCATCGCGCGAGAGTGGCGAGTTGCGCCGGCTCCAGCTTCCCCCTCGGGGGCATCTGGTGATCCTCGTCCTTGTAGCTGACCATCTGGAGAAGGTTGCTCTCCAGGGGCGCGGCCTCGTTGAAGGCCGGACCATGGTCGCCTCCCTGGGTGATGCCGAGGCGGCTGATGAGCTGGAAATTGCTCTTGATCCTGACCGTCCCCTTCTCGTCCGTCCCGCCGTGGCACTTGAAACAATTCTCGGTCAGGATCGGACGCACTTCCTTATCAAAGAACGCGATGGCATCCGCGCTGGACGCGGGCGGTTCCGCGGGGGCCGGAAGCGCGGCGGTGACGAAGGCGAAAAGGATGAGGAAGCGTCGTGTTTTCACGATGAAGAGGGAATGTCGGGGCGCTCAGGCCACCCCAAGGGCTCGGTAGCCGAAACGCTCCGAGATACGCGCGGCGCTCTCGGCGGTCAGCCGACCGAATTCCTCGAAATGCGCCTCGGTAAGACGGGTGGAGGGCGCCGTGATCCAGATCGCGGCGATAGGGTAATTGTAAGCGTTCACGATGGCCGCCGCCACACAGTGCTGCCCTTCGAATTCCTCGGAGCTGTCGATGGCGTAGCCATTCTCGCGGACGCGGTGCAGCTCGCTGTGGAACCCTTCGGTGGTGGTGATCGTCCGGTTGGTGAAACGGGGCATCTTCATGGATCGGATAATCCGTTCGGACTCCGCCTCCGGAAGCCGGGCCAGGATCGCCTTTCCGGGTGCGGCAGTGTGCAGATAAAAGCGCAGGCCGGGATCCACCATGAATTTGAAAGGATGTTTCCCGACGACTTGCTCAAGCACGACGCCTTCATTCCCAAGCAGGGTGCCGATGAGCACCGTCTCCTTGGTCTGGTCGCGCAATTCGCGCATACTTTCCAGCGAGCGCTCGATGAGACTCTGCTCGCCCGAAGACGAGTGGCCGAGGTGGAAGAACTTCTGGGTCAGGCGGAACGCCTTGTTTCCCTCGTCACGGTCGAGGTATCCGCGCTCGAACAAGGTGCGGGTGATGCGAAAGACGCTGTTTTTGGGCACACGCATCCGTTCCGCGATCTCCGTTGTGTTCAGCCCGGCCGGGTAGTCACTGAGGAGTTCCATGATCGTCAGCGCCCGGTCCAGGTTTGGCACCTGGTAGCGCGAGGCCTGGGGCTTGTTGGTTTCCGTTTCCGTCATTTCCTGCTTGGGGGCACTTGGCATCGGACTATCTACTTCGCAAACTTGTTTTTTATATAGAACGGTTGGGTTGGGGCGAATCTCAACAAGGATTCGTCCTTCCCCGCGAATTACCGCAATGCCGGGCGCGCAACTTCCCGATACCGGCGCGCGGCAAGTCTAGCGTCGGATGCCCGTGCGTAAAAGGCAAATCCCTCGACCCGACCCCTCCAGGGGCGGGGCTCGATCCATTCGTCGCCGATGACGAGATGCTGGGCCGTCCAGTTTGAGAAATCACCCGTGACGCGACCCGTCTCGCGGTAGACCTCAGCTCCGTTCAGGTAGCATGCCACGGTGCCGTTGCCGTAGCTGACAAGGCAATGGTAGGGACGCCCCGCCTCGATCGTGCAAAGAACGGACTCGGGCTCCATGCCGTTCGCACCGGTAGCCGGGGTGCGGAGGCGGAGGACAAGGGCGTCCCGTTCCTGCCCGAGGGTCACGTTTCGAGAGTAGGGACTCTCGGAAAAAGTGAGAATCCGCGCCGGGCCATCCTGCTCGGTATCGGCGGCACTGAAGACCATCTCGATGGTGAGGGCGCCGGCCTTCCGGAAGGCATTGCAGAGGGCCTCCTCATTCCCCGTAAGGACAAAGCCACCCCCATCCGGACGCAGGCTTCCGTCGGCGTCCACTTTAGCCTCTCCCCGTGCCCCGAGGCTCCAACGGCCCACCCGCGCGAGTTCACCGGAAAATCCTCGCTTTCCGCCTCCTTTTTTCCAGGCGAGGATGGAGTCGGGTTCGTTTGCTGGCCAGGCGGTGAGATCAAATCCTGCGGCGAGGGGAGGTTTCACGGGAATCGGGGCCGGCTTCGATACCGCTTCCGCGAGGCGGGCGCGGGCCTCCTTGCCGACGGCAAGACATTTCAGGTTCCCCGCACGGTCCTTGCAGAAGATCCGCCCACCGGCGAGCACGACATGCGGCCAAGCCATGTCGCGCAGGACGCCCTTCCGCTCGGCGAGAACCGTGAACGCGTCCGGCGCTCGGCCCGCACCTTCGACGAGCGTGAGATCGCCGTCGTTCGCCCACACAAGGAGCCGATTGTCGCCGGTCAGAATGAGCGAGCAGGCCTCGCTGAATTTTCCTCCCGACCAACGAACCTTGCCCGTCCCCGCGTCCAGGCAACGGAGACCCTTGCTGCCAAGGTAGAGGAAGTCTCCGTCGACGACCGGACTGCAGACCCCCGAGGACTCCCCGCTCCGCCAGACCGGGCGCAACTTTTCCCCGCCCGGGGCGAGCGCAGCCGTGGCGCTGATGTTGTAATCACTCGTCGCGATGATCGAGCCGTCCGCGAGCACGGCGGGCGTGGCAATATTGTTGATGAAATCCGTCGCCCAGGGAAAGGCCCCGATTTCACGGCCAGCCGAAATCTCAGTCACCACCACCTGGGTCGCGGTGAGAGAGACCACACAGGGTTTTCCCGCCACGCGAACGGGCACCAGTCCGCCCGCATGACCCGCCGCGTCCCGGTTTTGCGAGCCCCAGAGCAGTTTCCCGGTCGTCTTCTCAAAGGCGAGGATGTTTCCCCTCTTCGGATCCCCTCCGCCGACGAGCAGCCGCGCGCCAACCACCATCGGGGCCGTGGCATAGCCGTAATCACGACGGCTGCCCGCGCGCTCGGTAACCTGCGGACGCTGGGGAATGCCATAGGCCTCGTAGAGATTCAGGTTCCAGACCGGTGCGCCGTTCTTCGCCGTATCCCAACAGCGAAGATCCCCGTCGATTCCCAAGGTGTAAAGCATCCCTGTTTCGGGATCGAACTCCGGCGTCGCGCTCGGACCGCGGTAGAAGTTCTTGTCCCCCGTCGAATGGCGCCCATAATCCGGTGCCTTGTACGACTGCTCCCAGAGAGGGCTCCCGTTCCCGACGTCGAGTGAGGAAACCGTTTCAACGGATTCTTTGTATCCCAGAGCGTAAACCCTGTCACCAACGACCAGCACGGAGGAGGAACCCTGGCCCACCTTGGCCGACCAGAGCTCGTCAGGCGGCCAGGCGCCTTCTTCCCAGCCGGAGCTTTCAGTGGTCGTTCCGTCGCGATGCGCGCCCCGCCAGTGGGGCCAGTCGTCAGCGGCAATCGGAAGGGAGAGAAGGGGAATGAGAAGGACGGCGGAGGCGAGGCGCTGCATGGCGGGGACGGGTGGAAAATGGACTCGGGGAGACAGAGAGGCCGCTCTTGAAGCAAAGCGCTCCTTTCTGATACGGCCGGGCCCGGGGAAAACTTGCTTCGTAATTATTGATTACATTAAAATTCTAATAATATTTGATTCTAAAATATCGAGCGCTATTTTAAAAACATCGTGCGTACACCTTCCAGGATCAGAAACTACCGCCATGTGCTCCTCATATCCCTGTGGAGTGCCTTCGCCGTGTGGCCTGACAGGTCCGCCACTGCGACGGGCGAGGTATCGGCGGACGAGCAGCGTCTCAGGGATCTTTTCCTTCAGGTTCGCGAAGAGAACCGCCGCGAGGGCCTTACCCAACCGCTGCCGGCGGCAACCCCTGCCACTCCTCAGAAACCGCGCCCCCAGGAAACCACCGCGCCGAAGCCCCCGTCGCAAACCACGCCCGGGAGCCCGGCCAAACCCCGCACTCCTCCGCAGCCTGTCGACAGGGAACCAAGCCATTCCGGTCACAGCAGTCCTTCCCCACCAGCCGCACCCCCAGCGCCGTCCAAGGCGAAGCGCGGGGTCGCAGCCGCGCCACTCCCGAAACCGGCACCACGCACCAGGCCGGAACCACCACAGCCCGCACCTTCGCGTGAGACGGACTCGACCGAAGGCCTCGGGCAGAAAGTCCGAGATCTCGCCAGCAACCTGCACGAGCGGCTCTCGTCCCTTCCCCGCACGCCACAAAGCCACGCCATGGAAACGGCGGATTCCGCGCCTCCCGTTCCCGGCCCTGAATCGGAGCTCGTTCCCATCACCCGGTCAAAACCGAAAGCCATTCCGACGACTCTCGCAAGGAAGCCGGACGAGAATCGCCCGACTCCCGTGCCGAAGATCGCGCCCGAGAATCCCGTCAAACCCGGGTCTCCGGCTCCAGCCCTCGATTCGACGGAATCCTCCCCCGCGAAACTCATGACGAAGGTTGGCCGGACGGTTCCCGAGGTCGACACCGACTCCTTGCTCGGCGAGAAGAGCATTGACCTGAAAATCGACGAACCAGCCCGCCGGGAAAGCCTCGCCGCCACCGCCGAGTCGATCCGTCGTTCCCTCCTCGAAGACGACAAGACCGGGACCAAAACCGTCGCGACCGCGAAGGCCAAGCCAGCCGCACCCTCGAGCGGTCCGATCCCTGTCCCCGTGGCGCCGAAAACCAGCGCCGCAAGAGAGGGACGGCCGTTTGCCGGGGGAATGACCGGCGCGGTTTTCGAGCGCTTCGTCCACCAGGCGATGACCCTCGGCACGACCGCCGTAATTGCCACGAAACCCGGGCACCCCACCCTTGTGGAACCCGAACTGAGTCCCGCTCCCGAAGCGGCCGAATCCCTTGAGGCACCGACACCCCAGGATCCCGAGGATGACGTGCCCGCCTATGTGAGGGCCGCCCGAAAGTTCGCCGAACCTATCGAGAACTTTCCCGCCCTCCCGGAGAACAACCAACCGCCCGGTCTCAACGACTTCGTGATCAGCGCGACCCACCAGACCGATTTCGATATGAAGTCGTCCTCCATCACCTTCGCCGGGCACGTGATGGTCGAGTCCTCCCGCTTCCACCTCACCTGCGACAAATTCGTTGTTCACATGCTCCCCGAACAGAAAGGGATGGAATACGGCGAAGCCCTCGGGAACGTCGTGATCCGCATGATGGAGAATCACGAGCCAACCGGCCATACCGGTCTCGCACGCAGGGCCGTCTACCGGCCGGACGACGGCGAGATCGTTCTCAGCGGTTGGCCGCGCATCGTGGAGGAGACCAAGGAGCTGGTCGGCATCACCGCCGACGCGCAGATGATCCTCACCACGTCCGGGAGCGTCCGAACGATCGGCCGGAACCGCACCATCCTGAAGCAATAACGCGTGAATTATTCTGGCGCGGCGGTCGCGGCTTCCCTATGATGAATGCCATCATGAGTGAACCCGCCGATGCGCAGGAATTCGACGTCATCGTCCATCCCCTGGACGACGGAAGCTACTGGGCGGAAGTCGACGGCCTCCCTGGCTGCCTCACCCAGGCGACCAGTTACACCGACATCCTCACGCGCGTCCGCGACGCGCACGACGCCTGCCTCTTGGTTTTGACCCCGGCGCTCACTGCCGAGGGAGGCGGCCTCAAGGCGGCCTCGCTGAAGGACCTCCACACCGCCGGTGCCCTCGCCGGCGCCCTGCTCGCCGCCGGCTGGCAAATCGCCGCCCAGGGTCGTTACCACATCGTCTTTACGACGCTCGGTCGTGACGAGCGCATTTCCGTCCCCACTGACCCGGAAACCATTCTCAACGACGGCTACCTCGGAGGTATCAGGAGACTCTTCGAATAGCGTTTGAAGCGATCGACGGGAACCTTTCCCCTTGCGTCCGCCGCCCCCTCGATCTAATCTTAGGCTTCCCTTGGGGGGGAATATCAGTCTCACGTCCTTTCAGCCTCTTGGCTTTTCGGGCGTGGGGCTGTGTCTTTTACGGGGCAAACGAGGCACCCGCCGGGCCAGGCCTCAACTTTCCTCTTCGCCGTCCTGAAGCGCCCGCACCAGGCGCTTCACCCGCTGGGGCCTCGGGATGTTCTCGAAGGCCACATCCACCGCATCCCCGACCGAGGAGAATTCAACGGTTCCGACGCCCAGGAATCCACGCAAGCCGGCCCGGCGCACGTTGATCGCCCGCACGTCCCGGATCAACACCTCGTTCGAGCTCTTTACCACGAGCCCCCAGATCACCTCGACCCGTCGCGGCGTAACCACGTATTGCCGCGTCCCGCGGTCCACGAGAATGAAGCACACCGCCCCGACCGCGAGGGCCGAACCGATGATGAAATACCAGAGGCTCTGCGGACCAAGGAGATAGCCGCCCACCCCACACCCGACCGCGGCAAGGAGCGAAAACGGGTAGTTCAGCATCGACGGATGCCCGGAGTAGAGAAGCCGGCCTGGCGGCGGGGGCAAATCCTTTGCATCGTCCTCGAAGTCATCTTCGCCCTCACTCTCACTGCCCTCCCCCTCGTCTTCCCAATCCTCATCTTGGTCGTCCTCTTCCTCACCCGGCACCACCTCGAAGATCTCGCTCAATCGCCGCCGCCTCGCGCTTCCCACAGGCTGGCAGAAATCGTCGAAGTCCAATTCCTCCGACTCGAGCATTTCCCGAACCTCCGCCACTTCGTAGGGCCCCTCCCGCTTCCCTCCAACGTAGATGTAAAGCTGCCGTCCCATTGCAGAATGCGCTTCTCCGGTAGGCTCAATCCGCCGCGCCGCCCGCGTCCGGTCGCAGATCCTCCCGTCGCAGAAGGTGGATGAGGTTCAAGCCCCGCAGGGCGGGCTCCGGCGTCCTTTCGATTTCCCCGAGAAGGGGCGTCAATCGATCCGTTTCCGCGACGACCATCCGCACGAGACCAGCGAGAAGTTCGGGCTCCGCGCCCGAACCATCGAAGACATTGGAAACGCGGAACATGACCGCCCCGGTGTCCCAGTCCATCTCCATATTCCCCACCGTCAATTCCTTGTTCCCGCGCATGAGCAGCTCCGCCACGGCCGTTCTCCGAGCAGCCGAGACCGTGACCGAAGCGGTCGAGACGATCGAAACGATGCCCATTTCAGGGAAAACCTGCACATGGAGCGAGACCTTGGCATGGTGGGCCTCGAAGTCCGCCTCCAGCACCTCGCGCCCCTCCACCGGACGGTAGAACCATCCGGCCCGGACAAAGGCCTCGCGTGTCTGTTGGAAAAGCGGTGACATTTCCGCTATCTATAGACTGTTTTCCGCATTCCCGTCCACTTTCCATTCCCCAACCCACCCAATGAATCCCGAATCCCCCTCCCAACGAGTGGTCGTTCTTGGCGCCAGCGACAAGCCCGAGCGCTCCTCGAACAAGGCCGTCCGTCTCCTCCGCGAGCACGGGCATCACGTTATTCCCGTTCATCCCGGCCTCGCCGAGATCGAAGGAATCCCCGCCGTTCCCTCCCTCTCTTCCGTCACCGGCGCCGTCGATACCGTCACCGTCTATGTCAATCCCACTATCGTCGCCGCCGAATCCTACGCCCTTCGCACCCTCGCGCCGAATCGTGTCATTTTCAATCCCGGCAGCGAGGCCCCCGAGGTTGAAGCGGTTCTCCGAAGCGCCGGCATTGATGTCCAGCACGGCTGCACCCTCGTTCTTCTCCACACCGGCCAATTCTGAGACCCTGCTCCATCACGAGGCTGACCGGCAACACAAACCCGCACGGGATGCCCGATCCTCCCCATTCTCAGCCATTCTCTCATGTCCTTTTCCCAATCCGAAAAAGCCGCCGCCCTCGCCGCCGCACACGAACGCATTGAACTGCTCCGCGGCGAAGTACAACGCAAACAAGCGAAGCTCGCGGATTTCCGCTCTATGCTCGTGCGCCGGGAGGAGAAACTACGGAAACTGGGAGGATCAGAAACGAGGGGATAACCCCTGATGGATGCGGTCATGAAACGCGTATTCATCGGGTATCGGGAAGTCGCCGGCTACTTCGGCGGCCTCTCCGAAGGGTTCGAGGCGCTCGGTGCCAAAGTATCGTTCGCCGAACTCCATCGCCATCCCTTCGCCTATCGGCCCGACCGTTCACCGTGGATCATACGCCGTCTACGTGCTTCGCTGGCACGGAATCCGAGCGGGCTTCGGACTAAGCTCTGGAAGTTAGGCACCGCATTGTGGATCGCATTGCTCCACGACGTAGTCATCATTAGCGCGCTGGAAAGCCTGTTCACCACCCACCGCTTTCTAGAGTGCCGCATCGCTCGCATGTTCAGGAAAAAGGTCATCTTCATGCTCACGGGTTCGGATTGCCGACCCGGGTTCTGCGATTTTTTCGGTCTCCAAACAACCGAAGGAAAACCGGTGGCATCGCAAGCCCTCTGCAGACTGAATCGGATGAGAGCGGAACGTGTCGCCCAGGCGGAAGACTGCTCGAACGCCGTCGTCGGAAATCCGCTTTTCTCGCAATTCAGCCACCGCAAGACCTGTAACTTCTACGAAATCGGCTTTCCCATCACCAGCGCAACGCTCGACACTCCCACGCCACGTCTGCCGGAAGCCCCGTTCCGGATTCTTCATTCACCATCCCATCCCGCTCTCAAGGGAAGTGCAAGAATACGTGCGGTGATCGAATCCCTCAGAACCCTTGGTTTCTTGATCGAGTATCGGGAACTGACAGGCGTGCCCAATTCGGAAGTAATCAAGGCACTACATTGGTGCGACTTGGTCGTCGACCAGATTTACAGCGATACTCCAATGGCAGGTCTCGCCTGCGAGGCCGCGATGCATGGCAAAGCGACCTTGGTTGCAGGCTACGGCTGGCCTGACTTCGAGAGACACGTTCGCCCGGAACGTCGACCACCTACTTTCACGTGCCTGCCCGAGCAGCTTGAATCGCACCTCGCAACACTCCTTCGAGAACCGGAGCGGATCACCGCCATGTCCAGGCGAGCGACTGCGTTCTCGGCAACGACCTGGTCGGCGGAAGAAGTGGCGGGACGCCTCCTTCGCCTCGCATGCGACAGGGCACCCGACCATTGGTTTTTTGACCCGCAGGATCTGCGCTATTTTCTAGGCTGCGGAGTGATCCCCTTCCAGGTGCGCATGATGGCGGCGACAATTATCCGAAGCGCGGGACGTGAGGCCCTGTGCCTGGAGCATGTCCCCGCGCTTGCCGAAGCCGTTGTCCAATTCGCGGAGGCACCCATTGACGGAGGTGAACTGGACTCCAGGCTCCGTGAGATATTCGAGCTCGAAATGGAGCTCCAAGCCATTGACTCCGAGCTGGATCAGCTTCGCGCGCATCTCGATGAGTATGACATTGCTCTCGCGCGCCACTGATTGTAGCACGAAAAGAGCAATCCAAGTCATAATGCGTCTTCCATCTCATCGTCAGGGCGCTCAGGACGCCACAATTTGATGCAGATTCTTTGGTCATCGATGTGAAAGAACGCAGGATAATCGGTGGGATCACAAGCACGGATGCTATCGTATAACTCCCGCAGGGATTTGCTTGCGTCGATTTCGGAATCAGCTGGCTTGCGTCTGGCAGGATACTCGGTCGCCAGCGATTCGTCCTGGGCCTGCGGCGTAAAATCCGGACGATCCAGAAGTTCGAGCGCACGCAGCACCAGATCCGGCTCAGCCGCGTAGACTTTTCGCTGCATCGAGCGGGTTGTGTCATAGCGTGTCAGTGCCACACGGCTTTGCGCGACTATTGCACCCGTATCCATTCCCGCATCCATAAGATGAACGGTTGAGCCGGTTTCCTTTTCGTTGTTAATGATGATAAACGCGCCACTCGTTGGTCCACGATAGCGCGGCAGCAAGGTCGGATGAACGTTCAAGCACATCCGGAACCGTTCCAGTATCTCACTTGCTACAATATACGGGAAGCCGACCGATAACAAGACACCGCCTGCCAACGGGTGCAAAACCTCGGCAAGCGACGCCTTCCGGCATGCTGCCACCTCGAGTCCCGCTGCCTTGATGCGCTCGATGCTTGCAGTCAAGTTTGGGGATTCCGGCTGCGGGACCACGACTTTTGCGATCTGGTAGCCGTCCTCCACCAATCGAAGTACGATGTTCTCGCGCCCCCATGAGCCGAACAGAACAATCAACGGGTGTCTCTTGAGTGACATGCTACTCATTTTTAAGTAAGATTCATGCGGGCGCTTCCAACGCGGAAAACGGAAGAACGAAAAAATACGGGAATTCCGCAAGTAAGGTCTCCCTGCTGAGATGCTTCAATTTCTCGCTCCTCAGGATCGTATAATAGAAATACTCAAGATCCGTCGTCCCCCATCGCTTCTTGAAATCATACACTCCCTTCTGTGCCGGTGCCGTCCCGCCCCAGTTCCAAAAACGGAATCCGGCGTCAAGCGCGTCTTTCATCGCTTCATAGACAATCAGACTCATCGGTTGATGGTCACGATAGCGCTCGACCGTCACAGGAACGAAATACTCCGCTGTTCGATTGAAGTAAAAACTAAGCAGTGCGGCGATCGGGCCATCGCCGCACTCGGCAACATAGATCCGAAAGTCCGATCCGTAGTCAAATTTCGATTGGACGAGCTCGAAGAAGGATTTCGGCTTAGGCGAAACGCCTATCTTTTCCATATTCTCCCGATGCGTCTCGCACAAGAAATCGAGAAAGCCCAGACCACCTTCCCACGAGACCCTAACTTTCATCTTCGCTGCCTTCCTCACCATATTCCGCGTCTTCGAGTGAAACACATTCATCAACTGGTCGGATGTTTCGGGAAAGCGGGTGACTTGCCCGATTCTCATTTCCTTGAAGCGATGGTCCGATTCCTCGTAAAGCTCGATGTCGGACTCAAACGGTGCTGTAATGAGTGTGCCCGCAACCGCGTTTTTTTCTTCCAGCATCTCTCTGTACCGCCCGAGTAAGAGTCTCTTTGTCTCAGGATCCGAGGCAATGGCTCCGCCATTGCTACCGTAAAACGGCAACGAGTTGAATACGGCTCCATGGCGCGCGTGCTCCTTCACGAATAGCGGTAACACTCCCTTCATCTCACCGGCTTCCGAAGCAAGGAGATAGCAATCTCGGGCACCGAGAAAATCGCGCAGGAAATTCCGATACTTGAGGGAGGCGAAAAGCGAAGCGGTCTCGAAGCGCAAAATGAAGGCGTGATAGGCCTCCTCGAGGCTTTTGTCCAGCGTCTCAATCTTCATTGCCAATTCTCCTAATCGCGTTAACGACGGCTCTCATCTCCCCATCGGTCAAGGCCGGGTAGATCGGAATACAAACCGTCGATGCGAATAGCCGCTCGGCGACGGGATATCCAGTCTTTCCACATCCGTATCTTTGATGAAGAAGTTCATCGACTCCCTTTCTGATTGCAATGCCTGAATTCTCCGCCTCCCTCCGGGCGGCCTCGAATCCCTTTTGCATTCGCAAGGGAAAACGAAAATACATGGAAGCGGACACCGCGCGTAACTGCCGGGTTAGCGATTCGGGCAGGTTCTCGAAATAGTACTGCGCGATCTCAAGCCTGCGCTCGAGCATCTGAGGATAGATTTCCAGCTGGCTCAGTCCTAGAGCGGCTTGCCCTTCCGTGAAGGGAAGAAAGACCGCATGTTTGGCATGGGCTTTTGCCAATCTGTCCCGATATTTCTCCCCGAAGCATGCCACCGCGCCCCCTTCTCCGGCCGTCAGGCACTTCGTCGCGTGAAACGAATAGAAAGCGATATCGCATTCCGCACCTGGGCGGTTCCCTTCGATCTCACTCGTGAGGCACTGGCAGCAGTCTTCGATGACGGGAACGCCGAATCCCTTGAACAGAGACGCGGGAGCCAGAATCCCATAGATGTGTACCACGATGATCGCACGCGTCCTTTCGGTAAATACGGCGGCGACCGATTCCCTTGTCATCACCCAACTTTCGCCGATATCGCAGAAAACAGGTGTGGCACCCAGGAACAGGATCGTGTCGGCAACGGCGTGACACACATAGGTCGGCAGAATGACCTCATCCCCGAATCCGATGTCCAAGGCCGAAAGCGCCACGAGCAATGCGGCCGCACCATTGGGAGTCAAGAAGACCGACTCTGCATGGAGATAGTCCTTCAAGCACTGAGAGAACTTCAGGGTCACCGTGCCATTTGCCAGCGATCCGCTCCCGATCTGTTCGGCGACGCGCTGCACTGAAGCCTGATTAATAAGCGGTTTCGAGTGCGGAATCTGCATGGCAAGGGATAGTGCGTTCACGATGTTCCCAAGCGCACGCCCTTGACGGCCGGTTTGGTTACGGGAAATGAGGGGGGGTGCGGTTCGAAAGGGGGCGTTGAACCATGGAGCGGTCCATTGGCGAAGACAATTATTTCTGGGAGATCATCCATTCCGCCGTCCTGCGGATGCCTTCCTCAAGGTCGATCTTGGCTTTGAAGCCGAGGAGTTTCTGGGTCTTGTCGACGCTCGGGATGCGGAGCGCGATGTCGGCGGAGAGCGGCGGTTCGAAGACGATCTCGGACTGCGAGTTGAGGACGCGGCAGACGGTCTCGGCCAACCCGAGGATCGTGATGACGGCGCGGGCGTTGCCGATGTTGAAAGACTCGCCAATGGCGGCGGGATTCGTCAGGCAGCGCAGGATACAATCGACGAAATCATCGACGTAGCACCATGCGCGGATTTGATTTCCGTCGCCATGGATGCGAATTGTTTCGCCGGCCATCGCCTTGCGAATAAAGATCTGTATCGCGCCCTCACCCGTCTGGCCAGGGCCGTAGATATTGAAGGGACGGACGGTGACGACGGGGAGCCCGTCGCGGGTGTGGTAGGCCTTGGCGAGGTGTTCACCGGCGAGTTTGCTCACGGCGTAGACCCACCGTGCCTCGCCCGCCGAACCCGCGACGGTGGCGTCGTCCTCGGCGGAACGGAACGCCATGGAGCCGAAGACCTCGGAGGTGGAGAACTCGATGAGCCGGTCCGGAATGCCGTGTTTGCTGGCGGCGGCGAGGACGTTGGCGGTGCCGATCATGTTCACCTCCATCGTGCGGACAGGATCGCGGATAACCGTATCGATTCCGGCGATGCCAGCCGCGTGGATGACGCTGGTCGCTCCGGCCATGGCCTCGTAGACGGCGGCGGCGTCGAGGACGTCGCCCTTGACGATACGGATGGACGGATGTCCGGCGAGCGCGCTGCCGCTCAGGGTGTCGCGGTGGAAGTTATCGAAAACGACGATGTTGTTGTCCTCGACGAGGTGACGCATGAGCGTGTTCGCGATGAAGCCGGCGCCGCCGGTGATGAAGTAGGTTTTTCTCGGTGAATCAGACACGGAGGGCAGCGTGGAGGGTTTCGGCCACCCTGTCGATCTCGGAATCGGTCAATCCGGCGAAAAGGGGCAGGGCGAGACTGAGGTCTTCGGCAAGGAAGGCGCGGGGTGTCTCCTGGGCGGAAGCGGCGTAGCATCCCAGCCGCGCCGGGGCGTGGGTGCCGGGCCGGGTGCCGATGCGGGCGGCGGTGAGGGCGGCCATCACGGAGTTGCGCCGGGCGTGGGCGTCGGGAAGCCCGGGATCGATGAGGCAGACGAAGCTCTGGTAGCTGTGCCGGTCCGCATCGGCGGGCGGGAGGAGGCCCGGGCAATCGGCGAGGAGTTCGCGATAGCGGGCGGCGCAGGCTCGGCGGGCGGCGATCATTTCCTCAAGGCGACCGAGTTGGCCGAGGGCGAGCGCCGCCTGGATGTCGCTCAGGCGATAGTTGAAGCCGACATTGGGAAAGGGCGCCATCTCGTGCGCGGCACCGGTGGCGGATGGGGAGACACCGGCCCCGTGGTTGCGCAGCGAGTCGAGCGTGTCCGCGAGGGAGCTGTCGTTGGTGACAAGCATGCCGCCCTCGCCGGTCGTGATCGATTTCCGGGGATGGAAGCTGAAACAGGCGAGGTGCGAACCTTCCCCGATCCGGCGGCCGTTCCGCTCGGTGCCGAGCGCGCAGGCGGCGTCCTCAACGATCCAGAGCCCGTGCCGTGCGGCAAGAACCGCCACGGCGTCCATATCCGCCGCAAGCCCGAAAAGGTGGACCGGTACGATACCGACGGTGCGCGGTGTGACGAGCGATTCGGCGTGCGCGGGATCGAGGTTGAAGGTCGCGAGGTCGATGTCGCAGAAGACGGCCTTGCCGCCGCAGAGTTCGACCGCGTTCGCGGTGGCGATCCAGGTCAGGCCGGGCACGATGACCTCGTCGCCCGGGCCGACGCCCCAGGCCTTCATCGCAAGGTGCAGCGCGGCGGTGCAGGAGGAAACGGCGAGGGCGCGCTCCGCCCCGGTGTATTCCGCGAGCGCTTTCTCGAAAGCGGCGACCTGGGGGCCCTGCGTGACCCAGCCGGAGCGGAGCACCGCCACGACGGCATTGATCTCGGATTCGGTAAACTGGACCTTGGCAAGCGGAATGGGAGCGTTCACGGCGCATCGTTACGCGAGGTCCCCCGTCCATGCAAACAGCCCCGGGCGTGATAAGGGTTGCCCGGCTTCCTTTCCCATGCACACTCTCGGGCATGTGCGGCATCGCAGGATTCTGGAGCAGGAAAGGCACTCCCGCGAGTGCCGCCGACCTCACGCCCGCGCTCGACCGCCTCCGCCATCGCGGTCCCGACGATGAAGGCTACCTCGTGGCCGACACCACGAGCGGTCGCGCGACCGCCCTCGCCGGGCCCGAAACCGCCGAAGGTGTCGATTTGCCGCCTTTCGAAAGGGATCCGGCGGTGACCGGCGATGTCGTGCTCGGGCACCGGCGGCTCTCGATCCTCGACCTTTCCCCGCGCGGTCACCAGCCGATGGCGTCTCCGGACGGGCACTGCTGGGTCATCTTCAACGGCGAGATCTACAACTACGTCGAACTTCGCGCCGAGCTGGCGGCGGACGGCGAGGCCTTCGCGACGGAGACCGATACCGAGGTCATCCTGCGGGCGTGGCAGAAATGGGGCCCGGAGTGCCTGCACCGCTTCAACGGGGACTGGGCGCTGGCCCTGCTCGACCTGCGCGCCGAGCCGATGCTCTTTCTCGCGCGCGACCGCTGGGGGGTGAAGCCGCTCTACTTCGCGGAATCCGACGTCGGGCTCTGGTTCGCCTCGGAGGCCAAGGCCCTGATCGGAACCGCCGTGCCCTTCCTCCCGGCGCGACGGGCGGTGGCCCGCTTCCTCCAGTCGGGCGAACTCCCCCCCGCCGACCAGGGTGCGACCTTCTTCGAAGGCCTCCGCGAGCTTGCCCCCGGCGAATGTCTGCGCATCACGCCCAAGGGATCCGAACGTGGCCGCTGGTACGACCTGCGGACGGCCTCGCAACCGGTCGAGGACTCCGTTCCCGAAAAAGCGGTGGCGGAAATGGCGGCGCATCTCGAGCGCGCGGTGCGCCTCCGCCTCCGGTCGGACGTGCCATTGGGCAGTTGCCTGAGCGGCGGGGTCGATTCCTCGGCCGTGGTCGGAACCATGCGCGAGCTTCTCGGACCGGACGTCCCGCTCCACACTTTCAGCGCCGTTTATCGACTTCGAGGGAAATTCGACGAGTCAGCCTGGATTGCCCAGGTCGTCGCCCACGCCGCCTGCGAATCCCACGAAACCTACCCGGACGAACTTCCGCTCACGGAGATGTTCGACGATCTTGTCTGGCACCAAGACGAGCCGTTCTCCACACCAAGCATTTTCGCCCAATGGTGCGTCATGCGCGAGGCCCGGAACGCGGGCGTGACCGTCCTCCTTGACGGCCAGGCCGCCGACGAATTGCTCGCCGGATACCAGCCGGAAACCTACCAGGAACACCAGCTCGAACTCCTCGTCTCCGGCCACTACCTCTCCTTCCTCCGCGCCCTTTTGGCCCGGCGGCGCGCGACCGGAAATGCCCTCTGCGATCTCTGGCGGGAATTGCGGGCGATCCTTGTTTTCGGTGTCGGCGGTCAGCGGATGGAATTGCTCGACCAGCAGGAGCAGCTTCGCGCGCTCGCCTTCCGCGAGGACGTGGCCGCCGAGTTCTTCGACAAGGCGACCCTCGATGCCGACGCACTCGGCAAAAGGCTTGACGAGGACCGGGCCAAGCTCGACGACTGGCGCGGGAAACGTGCCAAGGCCACCTGCGACGCCCAGCGGTCGCTTGATGAACGGATCGCAAAAAAAGAGCAGCAGATCGCCTCGACCCTTCTCAAACGGGCGCGACTCACAGGGAGAGGATTCCGAGCCGTAGCCTGGCAGCGGCTGCGCGGTCGCTTTGCCCACAATCTGCGCGAGTACCTCATCGACCAGACGACGAGCAGCAATCTCGTCCACCTTCTGCGCTACGAGGATCGCAATTCCATGGCCTTTTCCATCGAGGCGCGCGTGCCCTTCACCGATGTCGAACTCGTCGAATGGGCATTCCGACGGGGAAACGCGGTCAAGATCCGGCACGGCTGGACGAAGTGGGTTCTCCGCAAGACGATGGCGGGAAAAGCCCCGGATACCATCGCCTGGCGTCGCGACAAGACCGGCTTCGAGACCCCCGAGCGCGAACTCGCCCAGCGGCTGCTCGCCGCCCGCACCGACAGGCACCCCGCCGACTCGCCCCTCCTCCGGCAATTCCTCGATCCCGAACGCATGCGCCAGGCCTGCGACCGTGTCCTCAGCGGAGAGTCAGGGCGCGAGGAGATCCGCGCCGTCTGGCGCTGGCTGGTCCTCGACGCCTGGCACTGCCAGTTCGCGGCGGCCGGCACTCCGAACCCCCGGAAATGAAGGCTTGCCTTTGAGAATGCGGTCGCCGACTATCCCCGCCCCAAAAGGAAACGTCCCATGCAGGATACCCAGAGCATTACCAGAATTCGCGAGAAGCAGGCTGTCGTCGGTGTCATTGGGCTCGGCTACGTCGGCCTGCCCCTCGTCCTCGCTTACGCGGCGAAAGGCATCCACGTCATCGGATTCGACGTCGATGAGACCAAAATCGCCCTGCTCCTGAAGGGCGCGAGCTACATCGACCACATCCCGGCGGCGAAGATCGCCGAGGCCGTTGAGGCGAAGCTCCTCACGGCGACAAGCGACTTCGCCCGCATTTCCCAGGTGGATGCGATCATCATCTGCGTGCCGACGCCGCTGGGCGAGCACCATGAGCCGGACCTCGGATACGTATGCCGCACGATCGAGGCCGTGGCACCGCACCTCCGTGCCGGCCAGATTGTCAGTCTCGAAAGCACGACCTATCCCGGCACGACGGAGGAGATCCTCCAGCCCCGCATCGAGGAGCGAGGGCTGGTGGTCGGAGAGGACGTCTTTCTCGTCTACTCGCCGGAGCGCGAGGATCCGGGCAATCCGGAATTCGCCAGCGTGGATATTCCGAAGATTGTCGGCGGCGTTACCGAGGCCTGTCTCGCGCACGGCAAGGCACTCTACGGCGCGGTCTTCAAGTCCATCGTGCCGGTCGCGAGCACGCGGGTGGCGGAGTTCACCAAGCTCCTCGAGAACATCTACCGCTCGGTCAACATCGGCCTCGTCAATGAACTGAAAATGGCCGCCGACCGGATGGGCATCGACATTTGGGCCGTCATCGCGGCGGCCTCGACGAAACCCTTCGGGTTCACGCCGTTCTATCCCGGCCCCGGTCTCGGCGGCCACTGCATTCCCATCGATCCTTTCTACCTAACCTGGAAGGCCCGCGAATTCGGTATCCACACCCGCTTCATCGAGCTGGCCGGCGAGATCAACGAGGCGATGCCCCAATACGTCGTCCATCGCGTTACCGAACGTCTGAACGAGAGCGCGAAGGCAGTCAAGGGCAGCCGGATTCTCATCATGGGCCTCGCCTACAAGAGCGATGTCGACGACATGCGGGAGTCGGCCACCTTTAAGCTCATGGACGAGTTCCGCCGTCTCGGGGCCCTGATTTCCTACCACGATCCCCACATTCCGGTCATCCCGCCCACCCGCGAGCATGCCGACTGGGCGGGCCTCGAATCGATCCCGTGGAAGGAGCAGAATATCCGCTCCTTCGATTGCATTGTCATCGCCACCAACCACGCAGCCTACCGCCTGGATCAATTGCTCGAATGGTCCGACTGCATCGTGGACACCCGCAATGCGATCCCCAACCGCGCCACCCATGGAGGCAAGGTGACCACCGCGTAGTCGCCCCCCACGAAGCATGAATATCGCAATCATCGGCGCCGGCAACTGGGGCATCAATATCGTCCGCAATCTCCATGAGCTCGGAGTGCTCGCAGCCGTGGCGGATCAGGAAGAGAGCTTGCGCCGGCGCGCCGAGGAGACTTGTCCCGGGCTCGCCACCTTCGCCGATTACCGCGAATTGCTCGAAGCCGACCTCGACGCGGTGGTTGTCGCCACGCCGGCCCAGACCCACCATGAGATCGCGAAAGCCTTCCTCGAACATGGAAAGGATGTGCTTGTCGAGAAACCGATGACTCTCACCACCTACGACGCCGGAGACCTCGTCGCGACCGCGGACCACACCGGGCAGTTGCTCATGGTCGGTCATTTGTTGCTCTATGATCCGGCCATCCGCTGGCTGGCCGAATATCTTCGACGCGGCGAGATGGGCAAGGTTTACAGCCTGCACCAGGAGCGGACCAAACTGGGTCGCGCCCGTCCGGTCGAGAATGTGCTCTGGAGCCTCGGCGTCCATGACGTGGCGGTCCTGCTCCACCTCGCCGACGAGGTGCCCTGCGACGTCCGGGTCACCAGCCACGCCTGCCTGCGAACGACCGTCGAGGATGATGCCTACCTGCATCTCGACTTCCCGAGCGGCCTCAAGGGACACTTGCACAGTTCGTGGCTCTGGCCCGAGGATCGGCGCAGCCTGACCGTCATCGCGGAGAAAGGCATGCTCATTCTGGACGAGAAAACGAGAAAGGTAACCCGCTACCACAAGACCATCGACGCGGAATTGCGCAATTGTGACGGCGGTTCGGAAGTCGTTTTCGAGGACAGGGGCGAAGTCCTGCGCCTGGAGCTGGAACACTTCATCGAGTGCGTCCGCACCCGCGCGACACCGATTTCCGACGGGCGGAACGGCCAGGAAGTCGTGCGCATCCTTGAGGAAGCCTGCCGGGCCGGAAACCGATGAGCGACTACTTCCAGCATGAAACGGCCGTCATCGACGAGGGAGCGCAAATCGGCGCCGGCACGAAGATCTGGCACTTCGCGCACATCTGCGCGGGCGCGGTCATCGGCGAGCGCTGTATCTTCGGCCAGAATACGATGGTCGCGCCCGGTGTCACCATCGGGAACAACGTGAAGGCGCAGAACAACGTCGCGATCTACACCGGAACAACGATTGAGGACGACGTTTTCCTCGGCCCGTCCTGCGTCCTCACCAACGTCACCAACCCGCGCTCCCAAATCAACCGGCGGAACCTCTACGAACCGACCCGCATTCGGCGCGGCGCGACGATTGGGGCGAACGCCACCCTCGTCTGCGGCATCACCCTCGGGCGCTATGCCTTCATCGCCGCCGGGGCGGTCGTGACAAAGGACGTGCCTGATTACGGCCTCGTCACCGGCGTCCCGAGCCGCCACCAGGGCTGGATGAGCCGTCACGGGCACCTGTTGGGGAAGGCGGACGACGCCGGCGATTTCATCTGCCCGGAAAGCGGCTTCCGCTACCGCCTGAACGAAGAAGGGGCCCTACGCTGCCTCGACCTCGATGAGGACGCGCCGCTTCCGCCCGACCTCTCGGAAGGCCGGAAATCCTACGACGATTTCAAATCCTAGTCCGCCATGGAATTCATCGACCTCAAATCCCAGCAAGCCCTCATCCGGGAAACCCTCGACAAGCGCATCGCCGCCGTGCTCGACCACGGGAAATTCATCCTCGGTCCCGAAGTCCGCGAACTGGAGGAACGCCTCCAGGAATACGTCGGGGTGAAACATTGCATCGGCGCCTCCAGCGGCACCGACACGCTGCTCATCGCGATGATGGCCCTCGGCATCGGCCCCGGCGACGAAGTCATCACCGTGCCCTACACCTGGATCTCCACCGCCGAGATGATCGCCCTCCTCGGCGCGACACCGGTTTTCGTCGACATCGATCCGCTGACCTGGAACCTGGACGCCTCGCTTCTGGAAGCCGCCCTCACGGAAAAAACGAAGGCCATCATGCCGGTCGGAATCTACGGCCAGACGGCGGACATGACCGCGATCAATGAAATCGCGGCCCGGAATGGCAATCTTCCCGTCCTCGAGGACGCGGCCCAGTCGTTCGGCGCCACCCACCACGGGAAGAAATCGTGCGCCCTCTCCGGCATCGGCAGCACCTCGTTCTTTCCGTCGAAACCACTCGGCGGATACGGTGACGGCGGTGCCCTCTTCACCGATGACGACGATCTCGCCGAGCGCATGCGCTGGATCGGCGTGCATGGTCAGGCGAAAAAGCACTACCACCCCATCCTCGGGTTGAACGGTCGCCTCGACACCCTTCAGGCCGCCGTCGTGCTCGCCAAGCTCGAACTATTCGACGCCGAAGTCATCCAGCGGCAGAAGGTCGCCGAGACCTACGCCAGCCAACTCGGGGAAACCGAGGCCACCCTTCCCATGATCGGGCCGGGCAACACCTCCGTCTACGCGCAGTATACCGTCCTTTCCGAAGACCGCGATGCCCTTCAGGCCCGGCTGTCGAAGGCCGCGATTCCTTCGGTGAGTTACTACGCGGTGCCGCTGCACCTCCAGCCCGTTTTCGCGAATCTTGGCCACGTCCAAGGCGACTTCCCTGTCACCGAACGCGTGGCCGACCAGTGCCTCAGCCTGCCCATGAATCCGTATCTGAGCGACGACGAAATTTCCCAGGTCTGCGCCGCGATGCTCGGCGCACGCTGATCACTTCGTGCCCGATTCCCGCTTCGAAAGCCCCTTGCGGCAGCGGTTCAGTGCCCGGGCCCATTCCTTCGCCTTCTCGTAGGGATCGTTCCAATCGCCCTTCGGGGCCTTGATCTGCCACGCGAGCGCTTGCATTTCGACGCCCAGTTTGTAAGGGAGCCCCACCTCGGCAAGAAATTCGCTCGCGAAGGCCGAGAGCTCACCCATCGTCGGCGCCCGCCGCGGAGTCGCCACGGACTCCTGATAAAGGGCTTCCAACGCGCCAAGCGTGATTTCCGTTCCGCATTCCGCGCGCACCCAGTCCGTGGCCGCCCCCGCCTCCGCCACGTCCCAGTCATGAAGACGTTCCGCCACCGCGCCGGGCGTCACTGGAGTGGCCACACAACCCCAGTAGAAACTCCGCGCGCGCAAGTCCCGGACATTCCCGCCGGTAACGAAGGGGCCGATGCCCCCCGCGTCGCAGACGATGACGCCGCAGCCTACTCCGAGCGCCTCCAGGGCGACCTTTCCCTTGGCGAAGACCAGATCGAAATCGCGAAGCAGCGACTCCGGCGAGTCGGTAACCTTTCCCACGCCCGCGCCATAGGCCTCGCATTCAAGACCGGCGTCGCGACAGGCCCGGGAGACGGCGGAAAGGTAGTTGTCCTCGCCAAGCGCCGCGTAATTGCTGAGGACAAGCGCCCGCCGGGGCCGTTCCGGCAGCGGGAGCCTCGGTGTAAAGCGCTCCAGATCCACACCGTTCGGAAGCACTGCCATCCGCTCGTCCGGAATCCCGAACTCCGTCCGCATCCGATCAACGCAGGCCGTGTCCACGCCAAGATAGCGAAAGACCCAAGGAGCCTCGCACGGAGCCTCCTGCCAGCCCATCCCCCGGCAAAACGACAAGAGTGGAACCTCCGGCCAGCGCAATGCGGCGACAGAAGTCTCCCAACGATGGTGGCCGTGTATGACATCGGGCCGGTCGACGATCCGACGAACGTCGTCGGTGACATCGACTCCCGCCTCCGCCAGCTGGCTCGCGACCTGTCCCAACTGGCACGAAAAGGCCGAAACACGGTGGCCGCGAGCCCGCATCGCAAGTGCCGCATCCCTCGTGGAGATTTCCGTTCCGGCCGGCTTCTCGAGAGTGTTGTTGGTGTAGAGAATGTGCATGGCCTCTCAGAGCAGACCGCCCAGATACTCGCGGTTCGCCGGATTCGGCTCGGCTTCGATGAGGCGCTCGAAGGCGGCGCGATCGATGAGACCGCGCGTGTAGGCGATTTCCTCGAGGCAGGCGATCTTGAGCCCCTGCTGCTTCTCGATCGTGCCAATGTAGCTGGCGGCTTCGAGGAGGCTCTCGGGCGTGCCGGTGTCGAGCCAGGCGATACCGCGACTGAGGATCTCGACGTTGAGTTTCCCGTCGGCGAGGTAATCGCGGTTCAGGTCCGTGATTTCCAGCTCGCCCCGCGCGGAGGGTTTCAAGGCGCGGGTGCGGGCGACGACGGTGTTGTCGTAAACGTAGAGACCCGGGACCGCGAAGCGGCTCTTCGGATGCTTCGGTTTCTCCTCGATGCTGATGACCTTTCCGTCCTCCCCGAACTCGACCACGCCGAAACGCTCGGGATCGCGCACCCGATAGCCGAAAACGCAGCCGCCTTCCTCAAGCGCGAGGGCCTTGCGGAAGAACTCGAGGCCGCCGTAGAAAAGGTTGTCTCCGAGAATGAGGGCGACGTGGGCGTCGCCGATGAAGTCCGCGCCGATGAGGAAGGCCTGCGCGATCCCGTCCGGTTTCGGCTGTTCGGCATATTCGATGCGCAACCCGAGGGACGAGCCGTCGCCGAAGAGATCGCGGAACTGCGGGAGATCCTTGGGCGTGGAAATGACGAGCACCTCGCGAATACCGCCCAGCATGAGGACGGAAAGCGGGTAATAGATCATCGGTTTGTCGTAAACCGGGAGGAGTTGCTTGCAGACGATCTTCGTGAGGGGATGAAGCCGCGTGCCGGCCCCTCCCGCCAGAATGATGCCGCGTGTGAGTTGGGTGGACATGGACTGGAGGGCGTAGTAAATCGTTGATTTAGCCACTTGGCAAACCTAGTCTCGGGGACTTTATGAGCGACGACGATCTCGACAAGCGCTGGCGCGGACTCCGTTCCAAGGCACGGGCCCGGCTGGAACAGCGCGATTACTCCGAACGCCCGGTGGCGGCGGGGGATTTTCTGCGTGCGGAGAATCCGGCTGCGGTCGTAATTCCGGGGGTCGAAATTCTGCCGCGCACCGTTTACCAGCAGCGCGGGCGCGGGTATTTCGGGGAATTCGCGCGCGCTTCCGAAGGCCGGTTGCATGCCATTGGCCTTTGGCCAAAACAGTGGGCGACGGCGCGCATGTTCGCGGGGACGGCTAAGGGGTTCCACATTCATCCCCCCGCGATTCCGGAGGGCACTGTGCCGACGGATTGGTTCCGCGCGCTCTTCATCGACGCGCCCGAGGATTACTCCCGCCGCCCCTACGCCGACGAACAATGGGACGCGATGTTCTTCGTCCAGGGGATGGCCGAAATGCTTCTGGTCGACGAGCGGGACGGACTCGGGCGCACGACGATGCGCTTTTTCATCGATGGCGACGACATGCCGGGCCCGAACAACGCGGGCGTCGTCATCCCCGCCGGTGTCGCGCACGGAATCCGCAGCGTGAGCTCCACCGATCTCATCATGGTCTACGGCACAAGCACCCTCTTCGAACCCAAATCCGAGGGGCGGATTGCGAGCGGCATCGAGAAACACGCGCTGCCCGCCGACTGGCAGGAGTATCTAGGATAGACAGGAGCGATGGAAGACGACCACGACATCTTCGGCCAAAGCGAGTCCACGCCGCGCCAGTCGGACTGGCACGCGCGGGGCTACGACCGCGAAATCGTCGAGCGCGTCTGGAGTCTCGCGACCAAGGTTGCGGGGAACGATCCGGAAATCTGGCGCAAGGACGCGTACGGGGCCTGGATGCACAAGCTCGACTATCGCAAGCGTGCCTCCGAATTCGGGTGGGAGATCTGCGACACGGCCATCGGTGGTTCCTACGGGATCGCCGCTCTCCAACCGATGCAGTGGCAGAACTACGTCGATCAGGTCGCCGCGACGACCCAAAGCCGTGTCACCGCCGATGGATTGCGGAACTCGCGACGGCTACTCTAGCCCGCATTTGGAAGATAACGGTAGATCCGGAAATAGAAAAGATCCTCGATTCCCCGGAAAGCGGCGACCTGCTCGAAGAGACTGGGATCATCGATCAGGACGAAACCATCGCCCGCTCCCTCGTGCGTGGCGTTGAACTCCCGATAGCCGACGATGAGATACAGCGACTTGCCCTTCCATTCCGCCTTCTTAGTCACCGCCTTCAGTTCCGGAAGGCTATTCGTGAAAAGGATCTCCTTATCGTACATTGAGATCACGCGCCCGCCGAGTCCGTGACAGGCGATCATTCCGTCCGGACCCGCGAGATCCCGCGCCGCACCCGCCACCTCGCGGAAAGGGGCGTAACTACGGGTATTCAGCAGACGTGTTTGCGGCCAAGTGAAGTGGGCGAAGATGAGGAGGAACACTCCCGCCACCAAGGGTTTCCATTTCGCGGAACGCACCGCCTCGCCCGCGCCGACGGCCACGCAGGCCACACCCGGAACGAAAAGATAAATCAGATAGCGGGGATAGAAATGCTGTTCCAGCTTCCAGGTCAGCAGCAAATACCCAACACCTGCCGCTAGGAGAAAACCGAAGACCACCGCCCCCGCGCGCGCCTTCCGCCACAGCAGCACCGCCCCCCACACCAAGGCCGCGCCCATCGACAGCGCAGTCATCGCGAAGAGCACCGGATACGCCACCCGCATCCTCTCCACCGAGACCAGTCCCGCCGCATCCTCGCTTTCTCCCCAGTGCCTAGCGATCCCGAAGGCGAACTGGCAGAGCGTATCGACGAGCAGCCCCTGGGTCAGATACTGGTGGTCGTTCACCTTTCCCCAACCCATCGCTTGAAGCAGATTCGGCAGGAAAACAACCAGAAACGCCAACCCGGCCACCACGTTCACCACCACCAACCGGCCCAGCGCCGCCCATCGGTCCTTTTGTTCCCTCCATGTCCGAAAAACCAGAACCACCGCCGCTGCGAAAAACCCGGCGCTGAAAAGGCAGGAGATCGGCAGTGTCCAGATGAGGAGAAACTGGTTCATTCCAAAGAGAATCCACCATCGCCAGGCTCCCGAGCGCAGCGCCCGTGTGAGGAAAAAACAGCCGAGAGCAACGCAGAGAACGATCAGGCTGTAGGCACGAGCTTCCGTCCCGTAGCGGATGTGCCACGGGTGGATCGCAATGAGAAAGGCCGCCACCAATCCCCCCGCGCCGAATCCCCACTCCCTCAAGAGCAGCGCCACGACCACCATGGTCGCCAGTCCCGCGAGCAACGACGGCAAGCGCGCCGCCACCTCGTTGAAGGATCCTGACATGCCACCGCTGATCTCGCGCCACGCGTCGAGACTCAAGCGAGAGGCCACCGCCATGGGCGGGTGATTCGTCGGCTTGCTGTAATGCCACACCGTCATCTCCCACGGAGCCTCGCGGAAGACGAGCGCGCCGTCCTTTCTCGCGTCGGGCCGGAAGTTCCCCACCATTGTATACTTGATGTTCCAAAGCTCGTCCCACCACAGGCTGCCCCGCGCCAGGTTCCATCGCAGGCCGCCCGCGAGCACCATCGCTCCCACGACCCCGATCCAAAACACCCGCCCGGAAATTCCGCTCCCGATCGCCTGGATTCGAGGAGGCTTCATCAGAGGACGGTCCCACCAGCGGGCAGTCGTCAATAGGCCCAGCGAGCCCACGAGAGCCACCGCGAAGCCGAAATACAACCCGATGGTTACCGACTGCCCGAGGTCCGGCTTCCCCCCCGCCGTTTTGAGCGCACGCGCCGCCTCCAGGGCTGCGCCTGGCTTCTCGCCCAGCACGAGATAAGCGGCCGAGACCAGCATCAGCCCGAGGGAGATCAAGCGCGCGGGCGATTTCAGAAGCGGTTTCAGGCTTGTCATCCGTGGATTCGGCGATTGTGTAGGGCTCGCCCGAGGAACCAGCGGGCCCGCCACGCGCGTCGAAGGGAATGAAGCCCCGATTCGCCGCGCCGCAATCTCGTATCCATGAAAACCATTCTCCGCGTCTTCGCCTATCTCAAACGCTACCCGTTCCTCGGGTCGGCCCAACTGGCGTGCGCCATCGTCATGACCCTGCTTGTGGTCGTCTACCCGCAGGTCATCAAGGACATCACCAACAACGTCATCCCGGAGAAGCAGTTCGACCGCCTTTTGCCGCTGGTCGGCCTCGCCATGATCGCCTTTTTCGGCTCCGACCTCCTGAATTGCCTCCGCATTATCCTCAACAATACCTTCGAGCAAAAAGTCATCTTCGACCTGCGCTCCGACCTCTATTCGAAAATCCAGCGTCTTCCCATGACCTGGTTCGACAACAAGCGCACCGGCGACATCATGACCCGCGTCACCGAGGATGTGACGGCGATGGAACGCGTCCTTATCGATGGTATCGAACAGGGGATCGTCGCGCTCCTCCAGATCCTTATTGTTGGCGGTTACATGTTCTACTCCGACGCGAAGCTCGCCCTTTTCGCCCTCATTCCCCTTCCCTTCCTCATCATCGGTGCCCTCCTCTACACTCTGACCGCGCCCCAGCGCTATCGTCGCTCAAGGAAGGCGACCAGCGCCATGAACTCGCTCCTGCACGACAACATCGACGGCATGCAACAGATCAAGAGTTACACTCAGGAGGAAGACGAACACGCGCGTTTCAACGATTCCAGCAACAAAGTGCGCCAGGCCAACCTTCACGTCATGCGCGTCTGGGCGATCTACAACCCGAGCATGAATTTCTTCCGCAACCTCGGTTTCGTCCTGCTCCTCGGCTTCGGCGGACACGCCGTCATGCAGGGAAACACCGACACCGGCACCTTCTTCGCCTTTCTCTTCGTCATTAATCTCTTCTACGAGCCCGTCAACCGACTCCACCAGCTGAACCAGATGATCCAGCAGGGCCGCGCCGCCGCCGAACGTGTCTTCGCGATTCTCGATTCCGAGGAAGAGAAGAACGCCACCGAAGGAAAATCACTTCCGGAACCGATCAACGGCCACATCGTTTTCGACCGCGTCGGTTTCGCCTACACTGAAAAGGGCGCGACCCTCCGCGAGGTTCATCTCGAGGCCAAGCCGGGCCAGACGGTCGCCCTCGTGGGCCACACGGGCGCCGGGAAATCGACCATCATCAATCTCCTTACCCGCTTCTACGAATACGACCAGGGCGAGATCCGCATCGACGGCCAGCCCATCCGGGAACTGGCGAAATCGTCGTTGCGCGGTGCCATCGGTTACGTCACCCAGGAGAGTTTCCTCTTCAACGACAGCGTGCGCGAGAACCTCCGCCTCGCCCGGCGGGACGCGACCGACGCCGAACTCTGGGAAGCGCTCCGCATCGCCAACGCGGCCGACTTCGTCGAGCGCCTTCCCGGCAAGCTCGAAACCAATGTCGGCGAGCGCGGAGTGAAGCTCAGTGTCGGGGAGAAACAACGCGTCTCCATCGCCCGCGCTATCCTCAAGAACCCGCCGATTCTTCTCCTCGACGAGGCCACGGCCAGTGTGGACACCGAGACCGAGCGCCTCATCCAGGAGGCCTTGGAGCGCCTCATGACCAACCGAACGAGCTTTGTCATCGCCCACCGCCTCAGCACCGTCCGCAACGCCGACCGCATCTACGTCCTCCGGCGCGGCGAAGTCATCGAGGAAGGCACCCATGAGGAACTCCTCGCCCTCGACGGCGAGTACGCCGAGCTCTGCCGAACGTCGTTTCTGGAAAACGAGGACACGCCGGCCTCCTGATGGTTCACCAGCACTCACACGAAGGTGCGAGAAAGTGCCCCCGAAACCACTTGGGCAGTTACCGTGACTCGGAGCTCCGCTACTCCCATACGGATTTCAGCGGATAGGCGGTCACCTGGACTTCGGTGGCACCCTCGCCGGTGAGGGCGAGGGCGGGCGACGCGCTTCCCAACAACACACCGTGTGAGATGGCGACCGCTCCTTGGTTGGCGAAAATCTCGATCGAAGCGCTGTCGACCAGGATGCGCAGGGAGAGCTTTCCCTCGACGGTGGCAAGGGTTGCTTTCTTGTCACCGCAGGTAAGTGTCTTCGCGACCGCATCGCAAGTGACATCAACCCCGCGCACACATGCGGTCAGGTGCCCAGTCGGGCCCAAAGTAGCCTCGACCATTAATTCGAAAGCCGGGCTCTCGATGCGGATCGTCCGTGGAGTGGCATCCAGGACCTCGGTGTCCATCCCGATCTTGTCCCCGCGCAGGGATTCCAGCTCGGTGACAGGCCAGGCGAACATGCGCACTCCAAGGGGGGTGTCCCGCAGACCAAGGTCGACGGGAACGACCATCTGCTGGTTGAAGGGCATCCCCGGGAAAGTGATGCCGCGGCCCCAGCCGATCTGGACACGGCGACCGTCGGGCGCGTTGTCATAGCTTTGGGCGGCATAGAAGTTACCCCACCAAACCTGATGCTTATCCTCGTCCTCGGGGATGAAGGTTTTTCCATCGAACTTACCGAGGGCATAGTGACCGTCAGCGCCATAGAGCACCCAACGCGTGTTGGCGGCATCTCCATCAACCGATAACTCGAAGAGATCCGGACATTCGTAATACCCCTCGATCCGGCTTTGGAATTCCCAGTTCTTGAGATCAGCGGAGTTATGGAAAGTGATCCAGCGCTTGTCCTCGAATTCATCATAGAGGGCCATGACCCAATGCTTGCTCGGTGCATGCCAGATGACTTTCGGATCGCGCCCCTTGTGTGTCACCACCGGGTTACCCTCGAACAGGGTCAGGGTGCGGCCGTTGTCATTGCTGTAGGCGATGGACTCGCCCGCTCCGGTATCGGTGAGGGCAGCCACGAGCGGCGGCTTACCCTCCTTCCCGAAACCGGAGGTATTGGCATGATCGATAACGGCCGAGCCCGAGAAAGCGGCGCCGACACAATCCGACCAGGGAAAGATGGCGTCCCCCAGTTCGTGCCAATGGAAAAGGTCCTTACTGACGGCATGGCCCCAGTGCATGTTACCCCAGTTCCAGCCGTAGGGGTTATGCTGGTAGTAGAGATGCCACTCGCCTTCGTGATAGACCAGACCGTTCGGATCATTGAGCCAGCCGATCTTTGAGGTGAAATGGAAAAGCGGTCGTAACTTCTCCTTGTAGATGCCAGAGGAGTGAGGCAGTTCGTCCGACTGGATAAGCTCGCCCGGTGCCGTGTCGCCGGTCGCAAGCTTGCCGGCTTCCAGCGTGAGGATTTGTCCCTTCCACTTTCCGAGATCCAGGGCGGCGAGAAACGAGGGATCGCCATCGAGGGCGAATTCAACATCCATCTCCCGCATCACCCTGGCATCGGCGAGGAGTTTCAGCCTGCGTTTTGGTGCCCCGTTCCGCACGGGCAGGTGGAGGTAACGCTTCTCGGCGGTGAAGGTGAAGGAAGCGGGCACCGCTTCGCGGCGAGCATCGCTCTGAAAGAGATGGTCGAAGTTAATGTGACCCCAGCCTCCCTTGTGTGCGTCGACGATCTGGACGACCGCCTCCTTGCCCAATAGATCGGCGACATCCCAGGACGTCCAATCGAGGGCCTCGCTCCCGCCGGCTTCGGTATTCGGCCCGGTCGCGGTGCGCGGGACGCTTCCCTCGACGAGTAGGTTGACGCAGGTTTCGCCCACATGGCCGCCTCCCCCGATGAGAAAGTTCAGAAAGGGCCGTTCGATCCTGAAGGGCGGCGAGGTCAGCGTGCCGATGGTGCCATCCCCCTCATGGAACGAGTTGACGAGCCCCTTGCCCTCGAACCCGGAGACATGCATCTGTCCGCCAAGACTTCCGGCGGCGGGCCCCGAACCGAAGGCCTCGCCCTCGGCCTTCCATTCGCCATAGCCAGACCCTTCGAAATCGGCGATAACGATGTCCTCCGCCGCGTGGGCGGAAACGATCGCGCCAACGACGGTGAGGATGGAGAGGAGAAGATTCCTTGGATGGGAGAGTGTTTTCATGGGGGCTTGATTATGATGCGTCAGAGCTGCAGGGACGGGGATGGCGAAACTGCCGGTCATAGTCGGGATGGAGGGTTCCGAAGAGCTGGTCCCAGAGCAGGGTATAGAAGCCGAAGTTGTGGCCGGGCGTCCGATGATGTCCGGCATGGAACGTCGACGTTCCAACAAGACGGAGGACGGGAACGGAACGCAGCCGCTCGGGAAAGGGTTCGACGCCGGAATGTCCGAGAGTACCGAAGGCGACATTGAGAAAAAGGAAGGCCAGCAGCCCGCCAAGGGTCATCGGATAAAGGACGAGAAAGACGAGCATGAGCCCACCGAAACCCAGCACCTCGGCCGGATGGAGGACAAAAAGACTGATCGGGTTCGTGGCCTCGTGTCGATGGTGGAAGCGGTGGACGAGGGCGAAAACCCAGGGATGGTGCGCGAGGCGATGAAAGGCATACATCCCGAGGTCCATGGCCAGGATCATCACAAGGCAATCGAGGGCGGCGCGCGGGACGGTCGAGGGAACCAGCGCGATGGAGCCTCTTTTCCAAAGCCACCAGCCGGCGGCGGAAATGGCCGCGTTCAAGAGAATCGATCCGAGGGCGGCCGCCATCTCGATTCCACGCCATGGCTCCCAGCGATCGAAAATCCGCCGCCCACCATAAACGCGAGCCAACACCAGGCATCCCACCACCGATCCCGTGAAAATGACCGCGTTGAGGGCGAGAAAGAACCAGAACGCCTCATGCAGTCCGAACTGTGAAAGATTCTCAAGCATTGACCGGGTGATGCGGATCATTTCCCCACACGTTCCCGGTGGATTCAAGGCCAAATCGATCCGCGCTTTCCCAGGCAAGGAGGGTGCGCTTGCGGAGCGAGCCCCATCGGTAATCGCCGACCACGCCGGTCTCGCGAATAACCCGGTGGCAGGGGACAAGATAAGCGAGGCGGTTTCGGCCGATCGCGGAGCCGACAGCGCGCGCCGCCCTGGGGTGTCCGAGGGCAGAGGCGAGCCCACCGTAGCTGGCAAGCCTGCCCTGAGGGATTGCGATGAGGGCCCGCCAGACCCGGACCTGGAAAGCGGTGCCCCGCACACACGCTCGGATCGGGAACTTTTCGGCGAAGGGATCGCGCTGCGCGAAGATACGCGCGGCACTGTGAGAGGCGCCCGCATCGTCGCGGTGGAACCGCGCTTTCGGCCAACTCTGGCGGAGGAGGGCAACCTCGGCAGCGTCCGGGTTTTCCGTGAAACCCACGTAGCAGAGCCCGCGCGGACACTCGCCAAGAAGGACGTTTCCAAAGGGGCTCTCCGCAAACCCGTAACGGATGGTCCAGCCCGCCCCTTTCATCTTCACCTCGCCGGGAGTCGCCGCTTCCAGGGTGACGCAGAGGTCGTGGAGCCGCCCCGGTCCCGACAGGCCGACATCGAGCGAGGCATCGAGCACACTCTTGCCTTCCCGAAGCAACATCCGTGCGTGGGAAGCTGTCAGGCACTGAAGGAAATTCTTTGGCGTGACGCCTGCCCAGCGGGAAAAGAGCCGATGGAAGTGAAACGGGCTCAGGCCGGCGTACTCCGCGAGGTCCGCAAGGTCCGGCTGTTCGGTCGCGCGCGCGTCGAGATGCCGAATCACACGCGCAATGCGTTCATAATCGTTCATGGTTCCACGGTCGCACGAACGAGCCAAAGCACCCACCCGATTCTTGCGGGGGACTTCGAGCCAGTGAAGCCATGACCTTGTCCCTTTTTATCCGTCACACCCCGAACCAACGGGGGCGATCGTTTTGTCTTCCTCACTGCCGATTTCATTCTTCTCCATGAGTTCGAGCATCTTCCGGCGGGATTTCTCGACCCTTTGCTTCTGAGCCTCGATGTCGGCCTTGAGGGTGTCGAGCCGTTCATCGAAGGAGGCCTGAAAATGTTCGCCGATGAGTCCTTGGAGGGACTCGGCGGCCGCCTTCGCGAGGGTGAGGGCGGCGGTCGCGTCGGTATTGTTGGCGGCGATCACGAAGTGGTCCAACTCTTCGGCGGGAGTGATGCTAATCTGCCCGCGGAGTTCAGGTTCCTTCACATAGAGCATTTCCGCAAGGGCCGTGGCATCGGGCGCCGCCAGGCCGGAGGGAGAATGGATTTCAAGCGTGACCGCGGCGGGGCGTTCCTCGGGGACGCGGAGTTGTCCGGCGAGGTAAACGCTCCCGCCGATGAGAGGGAGCCAGAGCCAGTGAAATCTGCGCATGTTATCGGTTTACGGGGGTTTGGGCTTTGACCCCGGAGACCGCGCATCCGTTCATATTTCGGGATTCCAGCCTGTAGCGGTTATTCGAGATCGATGCGACGGATGGCCTTGCGGAGGAAGCTGGCCTTGATCTCGAAAGGGTGTTTTTTCTTGGGGTCACGGCTTGCCTCAAGCTGACTTTCCACACCCTTTAACTCCTGCACGAGCCAGCCGCGGATCATGACATAGTGTGCTGTGAGGGTGCCATATTTCGCGATGGTTTCGAGGGACGCGGGCTTTTCCGGGGCCTTGATCGCCTCCGCGACGGCCTTGACCATAACCCCGATGCGGTATTCCTCGGAGTCGCGGGCGTTCTCCTCGGCGGTGAGGCTGCCCGCGAGGAGACCGGTGCAAAGAAAGGAAAGCGTGAGGATTCTCATCGCAGGATCATTTTCCCTCGACCGGCCAGGGGGTGACGATGACGTAGGAATTGTGCCAGGCGTTGTAGCCCTGGATGCGGCGGGAGACGAGCAGGGAAACCGGCTCATGGGCGGTGCCGGCGTCGAGGAGGCGGGTGAACTGCTCGGCGCTGCCGAAGTTCATGCCGTTGCAATGGTGGATGATGTCGCCGGGCGCGATCTCCCCGTCGGCGGGGGTGTTGGGCATGACCTTCGTCACAAGGACCCCGCCTTCGTCCGGCCCCGCGCCGATCTTCTCCTTTTCCTCGGGGGTGAATTCGCGCACTTCGACGCCCAGGCTCTTCGCGAGGTAGGCGGCGGCCTCGCCACCGCCAGCCGGTCGCTCGTTGGCCAAGGCGCGGGCAGCGGCGGCGTCCTCGTCGTAGGGAACGATCTTTGCCACCACGTCCAGTTCCTTTCCCTCACGAAGGATGCGGAGGTCCAGATCCTTGCCGGGGAGTTTGCGCACGCGGGCCTTCAGCTCGTCGAAGTTGCGGAGCCTCTGGCCCTCGTATTCGAGGAGGACGTCGCCGGCGCGTAGACCGGCAAGATCGGCGGGCGAACCGGGCTCGACGGCCTCGACAGTGCGGGGCGAGTTTCGGTCGACGCGGACACCAAGGTATCCGTAAACCGGTTTTCCCTGGTTCAGGATGGCCTCGAAGCTATCGCGGACATCATTCGAGGTAATGGCGAGGCCGACGCCTTGCCAGAGCCCGGTATTCTTCTCGCCGCTGAAGATGGCGACGTTGATGCCGACAATATCGCCGTGGACGTTGACCAGCGGACCGCCGGAATTGCCGGGATTGATGACGGCGTCGGTCTGGAAGAGGTCGGCTCCGGTATCGCTGAATCGGCGTTCCTTCGCGCAGATAATGCCGCGGGTGATGGTCTCGCTGAGTCCGAAGGGCGCGCCGACGGCGAAAACGAATTCGCCCTGCCGGACCGCGTCGGAGTCGGCGAACCGGAGGGCGGGGAAGGTCTCACCGTTGGTCTTCGCGAGCTTGAGCACGGCGACATCGGCGACGGGTATGGACCCGACGACGGTGGCGGCAAACTTGCGGTTGTCCTTGAGGGTGACCTCGATCTCGCGCGCCTGGTGGACGACGTGGTAGTTGGTGACGATGTGGCCCTCGGTGGTCACGATGACGCCCGAGCCGAGGCCGGGCTGGAGGACGCGCCGGTTGGAAAACCGGGGCCCGAGATTCGTGCGGGTGAGGGTGGGGATTTCGACTTCGGTCGAGGTCGTGATGCTTACGACCGAAGGCGTGACAGCGGCGGCGAGGCGCGTCGATTCCTCGCTCAACTGCGCGAGGACACTGACTTCACCGGGATCGATGCGGGGCTTCGTCTCCAGGGTGAACGTCTCCTTTTCCGCGAGGGTCGGGCCGTTCCCGGAGAGAAGGTCAAAGATTCCGAAGCCCGAATCCCCCGGCCGAAGAAGATAGAGGACGGCGAGGGAGATCCCAAGGATGAGCCCGACGATAATGATCCTGCGAGGCGCGTCGTTCATACAGAGATAAAGTAGCAGGATTCAGGCGGACAGGTAAAAAGGAAGCGCTCACACGAGCATTAACGCCGGGTTTTCGATCCGCTTGCGGAGCTCGGCGAGGTAGGTCGCGCCGACAGCTCCGTCGACGACCCGGTGGTCGCAGCTCATGCCGATCCCCATGCGCTGGCCGACAACGATCTGGCCAGCCTCGTTGACGACCGGCTTGGCCTTGGCCGCGCCGATGCTCAGAATGGCGGCCTGCGGCGGATTAATAATGGCATCGAAGGTGTCGATGCCGTAGGCGCCCAGGTTGCTTACGGTAATGGTGCCCCCCTGGAATTCGTCGGGGGTGAGTTTCTTGCTGCGCGAGCGCTGGGCGAGGTCCTTCACGGCGAGGCTGAGTTGGGGCAGGCTCTTCGATTGGGCGTCGCGGATAACGGGGGTGACGAGTCCGTCCTCAACGGCAATGGCCACCGACAGGTTCACGGCCGCGTACTGGATGATGGCGTCTCCGTCGAAGGAAGCGTTCACTTGCGGCACGGCGGCGGCGGCCCCGACAACGGCCTTCAGGATGAAATCGTTGACGGTGTACTTGTTTCCATTCTCGCCCGCGCCTTCGTTGATCTGCGCGCGCAGTGCGAGAAGCGGCGCGGCGTCGACCTCGATGTTGAGATAGAAGTGCGGGATCTGGGTCTTGCTGGCGAGAAGACGCTCGGCGATGATCGTACGCATGCCCGTGAGCGGGATGCGCCGGTCCCCCTCGCCGGCTGTGATGGATGGGACGGGCGCGGGGGTCGCCGCGGCCACTTTGGGAGGGGCTGCCTTCGCAAGAGCGGCGGCCGGGGCCTCTCCTGCGGCGGAGGGCTTTCTTCCCTCGATGTCCGCGCGCACGATACGGCCGCCAGGCCCGCTCCCGGTAAGGCGGGCCAGATCGATGCCCCTCTCGGCGGCGATCTTCCGGGCAAGCGGGCTGGCCTTGATGCGGCCGCCGTCGCTGCGTGCTGGATCCCGGGTGGCGGCGGTTTTCGGCACTTCGACGTTCTCGCTTTTGGCGGGCGCCTCCGATTTTTCAGGCTGGCCAGACGCTCCGGACTCGCCTGTGGGTGCCTCCTCGCCTTCCTCCAGCAGGACGGCGATCCGCGCCCCAACGGCAACCTTTCCGCCTTCCTGCACAAGGACCTCATGGAGAATGCCCTCGTCGAAGGATTCCATTTCCATCGTCGCCTTGTCGGTCTCGATTTCCGCGACGACATCTCCGACCTCGACGGCATCCCCAACTTGTTTGACCCATTTCGCGAGCGTGCCCTCGGTCATGGTATCGCTCAGTTTCGGCATTTCGAGATAGGTCGGCATGGCTGTTTTTGAAAAATGTTAGATCAAGGAGGGAGAACGGGCCTCTAGCAGATGGTCAAGGTCTTCTCCACGATGCGGCGCGCATTGGGAAGTTGCTGGGGCTCGACCCCGGGGCTGTAGATGGCGGGAGCGTCGATGGAGCTGACCCGGAGCACCGGGGCGTCGAGCTCGTCGAAGGCCTTCTCCTGAATGGTGGCGGCGATCTGCGCGGCGACGCCGCAGAAAGGCTTGTTCTCCTCGATGACGACAGCGCGGTGGGTCTTGCGCACGGAGGCCAGGAAGGTTTCCTCGTCAAGCGGGCGAATGCTGCGGAGGTCAACGACCTCCGCATGGATCCCGTGCTCGGCCTCGAGTTTGTCAGCGGCCTCGAGGGCGAAGATGACGGAACGGTTGTGCGCGATGAAGGTCACGTCATTGCCCTCGCGCTTGATGTCGGCGCTGCCGAGCGGGATGAGGAGCTCCCCATCGGGCAATTCGTTGTTGTCCGGGACATCCCATGACGCGCCGTAGAGCATCGTGTTCTCCATGAAGTAAACCGGATCGTTGTCGCGGATGGCCGACTTGATCAGACCTTTCGCGTCATAGGCGTTCGACGGGCTCACGACCTTGAGGCCGGGCATGTTGGCGAAGATGTTTTCCGGACAATGCGAGTGCGTCGCCCCGACGTTGGTGCCGCCGTTGGCCGGGCCGCGGACGACGATGGGGACGTGGATGAGACCACCGGACATGTAACGGCAGGTGGCCGCGTTGTTCATCATCTGGTCGAAGGCGACATAGGCGAAGCTGAAGAACATGAGTTCCATGACCGGACGGACGCCGAGCATGCTCGCACCAATGCCCATCCCGATGAATCCCGCCTCGCTGATCGGCGCATCAACAACCCGCTTGTCACCCCATTTCTTCCAGAGCCCTTCGGTGACCTTGTAGGCGCCGTTGTACTGGGCGACTTCCTCGCCGATGATGACGACATTGCCGTCGTGGGCGAGTTCCTCGTCAAGCCCCTCGCGGAGAGCTTCGCGGTATGTGATCTTTCGCATGGTCTTGTCTTCGGGCGGGAAAAGGGAGAGCGGCGGGTGGCGCGCTCAGTCGTTGAAGAAGTGGCGACCGGTCTGGCCGGCCGGCGTGTTGTGGTCCACTTCCCAGTAGACGTTCTCGGTTATGGCGCTTGCTTCGGGATACGGGCTCTCGTCGGCGAACGCGACGGCGGCGTTGGCCTCGTCCTTGGCTTCCTTTTCCAGCTTCGCAACCCCATCTTTGTCAAGAATCCCTTCGGAGAGGAGGCGGTCGCGCCAGACGTTGATCGGGTCGTAGTTCTGCTTGTAGGCCTCGATCTCCTCGGCAGTCCGGTATTTCTTGGCGTTCGCGTCGGCGACCGAGTGGCCGTAGTAGCGGTAGGTGATGACCTCGAGAACGGTGGGATGCGATTCCTTGTGCGCGCGCTCGATGGCCGCCTGGGTCTTGGCCCGTACCTCGTAGAGGTCGTGCCCGTCGATGAGGTCCCAGGCAATGTCATAGGCTTCGGCACGGTGGGCGAGACAATGCTTGTATGCGGAAGAACGCTCCATGCTGGTACCCATCGAGTAGCCGTTGTTCTCGATGACAAAGATGACAGGCACGTCCCAAAGCGAGGCCAGGTTGAGCGATTCATGGTAGGCACCCTGGTTGATCGCTCCGTCTCCAAGGAAGCAGAGGCAGCAGCCGGTGAGGCCCTTGTATTTCAATCCATAAGCAAGACCGAGACCAAGAGGTGTCTGGCCGGCGACGATGCCGTGGCCGCCCCAGTAGTTCTTGTCGGGCGCGAAGAAATGCATCGAGCCGCCCTTGCCTTTCGAACAGCCGGTAGCCTTGCCGAACATTTCGGCCATACACTCGTTCATACCCATGCCGACGGCGAGGGCGTGGCCGTGGTCGCGGTAGGCGGTGATAACGTGGTCATTTTCGCCGAGAAGCGAAACCATGCCGACGGCGACGGATTCCTGACCGATGTAAAGGTGAAGGAAGCCGCCCATCTTCTCCTTCTGGTACTGCACCAGAGCCATCTGCTCGAAGCGGCGGATACGCACCATATCGCGGAGGAGTCCGATCTTGGCTGTGGCATCGAGCGTCGCGTTGATCTCGGCCTTGGAATAATCAACCGTCTCTACCGCCGGTTCTTTCCCTGGCTTTGACGGGGCTTTTTTCTTCGCGGTGCGTTTGGTCGGCATGGGTGAGGATTGAGGAGGTCAGAGTGGGCGATACCCGCTAGCGGCTCCGCAGGAGAGATTCGGCTCTGCCGCGCAGGTTTCGGGAAGACCCATCAGGAAGCCGCAGAGGTGGGAGCGGTCCGGGGAGCAATGACCCGCAGGAAATGGGGCCGGACCGCAAGAACGAAGAGTCCCGTGAAAAGCAGGTCGCTCACAAGCGCGTTGCGGAGGAATGTCCAGGCGGGCGGAAAACCCGGGAGTCCCGTCGTCTGCGACTGGAGCCAACCGGCAAGCGTTTTGGCATACTCGGGGCTCGTGAGCCACGCTCCGGTGTTGCTCGCCACGTAGAAGAAGAGCGAGGCCGCGAGGGTTCCGCCAAAGACGAGAGACAGCGAGCGCGTGTTCCGACGTGCCAGAAACGCCCCGAGGGCGAAGACACCGGCGAAGCCCACGTAGCGAAGGACGAAACCCGCGCTGAGGAACGTTGCCGCGAGGGTTACCCCGTCGGTACTCGTCGCGTAGCGGTAGTTGAGGATGATGTCACTCACGAAAAGACTGCCAACGGCCACGAGGACGCCGATCCTTCGAGGCAGAAAGAAGGCCCCGCAAAAGAGGATAGCCGCCACGGGCGCGAAGTTGGCGAAGCCTTCAGACAAGCCGGACGCCGAGGAGGAGGCGAGGACAAGGCGGTAAAAGACGACGGAAAGAATGAGGAGAATCGCGGCGGGCATACGAACAAACGCTTGAAAAAGTGGGGACAAAGGTGCCGACCACTCTAACGACACATGACGGGGCGCGCAATGTTCGATTTGGAAAGACGGATGAGCGCCCCTTTCGTGGCCTAAGAACGCCATGTTCATCGCGTGGGGGCTCTTGGACCACTCTCAGAACGGGATGACCCGTTTCGGTCGCCACTCGATGTTCTCGGTGTCACCCGGCGAGTAAAAGCCCGTGTAGACAATCACATTCGGACCTTCGACCGCCGCATAGACGCCCTCCGCATCTTCCTCGTGCGCGCCCTCAGCCCAGAATATGCCGGCGAGGACTGCCTTCGCGGGAACACCCATACTCCCATATTCGGCGCGTGATGTCTCTTTGAAAGTCGAGGCCCGGGCGACAAAATGGTCTCTCCCATTCACCCGCACTTGGATATCTGAGGCCCCGCCACTCAGCGGTTGATTCTGCCAGGATATCGACACGACGGTTGGTGCCGGGTTGGAAGCCTCGCCCGACCCCCGTCCGGTTTCGGTTGAGACACATCCCGGAAGCAGCAAACCCAAGGACGCGAGGATGAGGAATCGTTTCATGGAAAGGAGGGTGCGCGGAATGGGACGCGCATGCAAGGTTTTCCCGCATGGTTGTGTGGAAGCCAGTCATTGCCCCCCCGCTTGAGCCTATCCTCGGAATAGCCTTTCAGGCGTTCATCTGCCCACTCGTCGATGAGGTGCCGCCACCATGATTCTCGCCACGGAGTCCCGACCGAGAATGTCGCGTCGCCTGGTGCGCGCCGCTCCCCGGGAACTTCCCCGCAACCGGCCTCGGCGAGGTTGCCTCCCTGTCGTTTCAGGGCGACCGATAAGGAAGCGGCATGACGGCTTCCCGCTTCGATAGTCGCCTCGATTCCCGATGGACGATCTTCGAGAGACCAGCATCCCCCACGATTACGCCGTTTCGCCGCCTTTTATGATCGCCTTGATCTTCGTACGGAGTTCTTTCTGCACGGCGAAGACGTGACGGTCCGCGTCCACGACCTGAAAGCCATGTTCCTGCGTCATCTTGTCGAACTCGTTCATTATCAACTTCTGATAGGCAATGAAGGAGTTGAACATGTCGGGTTCGAGTCCCATGTCCATACCGGATTCCCAGTAGTCGAGACTGCGGTTCTTGTTCAGGTTCCGCACGATAAGCTGCTCGGGGGAACTGCGAAAGTAAAAGATTCCGTCCGGAATGAGGGCGGCGCTGAAGAGGTTGCGGAGCCACTTCTCATCCGTGCCTCGTACAAGGGCCCGCGCCATGAGGGTGAAGATGTAGCGGTCGGCGATGACGATGCTGCTTGCGCTGAGGGCGGGCAGGATCTGGTTCACAAGCTGGTCGAAGAAGTCTGTCGCGTAAAAGAGCGTCATCGTCATGTGCGTGAGGACGTTGCTCTGTTGCGCGAGTGTCAGCTGTTCGGCGGCAAGGTTCGAGCGTTTGATCCCCATCTGCTTTACGGCATATCCCTTGCTTTCCAGCCAGCGGGTGAGCAGGCGAATCTGGGTCGAGCGGCCGGAGCCGTCCGCGCCCTCTATGACGAAGAGTTTTCCCGTCAATGGTTCCTCAGGGGTCTCAGGGAGCTGGCGTCCGAAGAAGCGGGAGAGTTTTTCGCGGTTTGGCATGGTCGAGAGGGGCTAGAGGTCGGCGCTTTCGTCCTTGTAATCGGCTTCAAAAAGCAAGTCGTGCGGGAGGCGCGGCATATACGGAAGCTGGTAGCTTTTCAAGTCGATGCGGCTCTTGATGAG
>JAHEDC010000649.1 GCA_024641425.1 Verrucomicrobiales bacterium
TGAGTTTCAGCATGAGCCGGGAGACCGAGCGTGGCAATTTCACCTCGGTGTTCAGTGGCAAAATCGATGGAGACGCGCTGAAGGGAAGCACCGCGACGAAATTCGGCGAGCGCGAGATGCGGCGTCGCTTTTCCGCCGAGCGGGTCGTTCCGGTCGGCGAGGTCGAGGGCAGTTGGACATGGTCCAGCAATCGGGGCCGCGGTGGCGAGCCGGTGGAAAGCCGGATCACCTTCACGAAGACGGATGGGAAGCTGGGCGGAACGATGAAGCGGGGTGACAACGAGACGCCGCTCGAGGAGGTGGTCGTCGACGGCGGGAAGGTAACGTTCAAGGTCACGCGCTCGTTCGGTGACAACGGGAACCGTTTCACGACGAACTACCATGCGCAAGTGCGGGGGGATACGCTGAAGGGTGTAACCACGGCGGCGCCGCGCGAGGGAAACGAGGGCGGCCCGGTTTGGGAATCCTTCTGGGAAGCGAAGCGGGCGCAATAGGCGTCGGTGTGATTCCGAAATTCGCGACCTCGGGTCGGGGGCAAAAAAAATCCCCGGCCTGAGGCGCGGAGACGGCGGAACCCCTTGGAATCGGGGGCGGGGGTTGAATGTTTGTGAACGGGGAAGACTTCGGACTCTACGAAGCGAGCCGAGAGGCGGTGCCGAAGAGTTTTTCCGGGTCGATACCGCGAAGGTAGGCGAAGCGGAGGGCGGCGTGGATGTCCTCGGAGGACCAAGGCTGGGTCTTTTCCAGCGTGCCGACTTCGCGGAGCGGCTGGAGGATGGATTCGGCGTCCCCGGGAGGGCGCATTGGAATGGGACGCACGGGAGCGACAAGCACGGGAGCGGGCGGCAGGCATCGTTTTCGTATTCCAAACATGCCCGATCATCGTCCATGCCTCCCTGTTTTAGCCAATGCCCTTGTGTGACGCTTCCGTCACCAATGGGCTTGGCGGGAATTCCGGAGCTTCATCCGAACTCGCCGAAGCGGAGAACCTGACGGGCATGAAGAACCGAAGGCCATTCCAACCTCGCAATGTCGGAGGACGCTAGCGGGGGCATCATCTCCTCGGGCTCAGGATTCACAGTCGGGATTCCTCTCGCGATTCTTGAAGCGCGCTTGAAAACACCTGCTTGGGCATCCTCAGCGAAGCGTCGCGAGGTAGGCGAGGAGGTCGGCGGCGTCGGATTCGGGGAGGGATTCGAGGAGGTCGGGAGGCATGAGCGAAGTGGGGAGCGCGGTGTCGGTGCGGACTTTGGTTCTATCAATGGGCAGGGGATCGGGAAGGCCGGGGAGCTTGAGGCGAGTGCCTGATTCGGCGGGGATGCCGGTGAAGGTGGTCCCGTCTTCGAGGGTGAGGGTGTGTGCGGCGTAGAGGCGATCGATCTTGGCTCCGGGCTGGAGGATGTTCTCCAGGATCTCGCGGGGAGAAAGCCGACTGGCGCAGAAGGTGAGGTCGGGACCGACGTCGAGGCCGGTGCTGCCCGCGCGGTGGCAGGTCGCGCAGACGGAAGCGAAGACGGCACGGCCCTTCTCGGCGTCGCCTTTGAGGGCAAGGTAGTGGTCGAGGCGGGAGCTATCGGAAAAGCGGGCGATGAGGCCGCCGATGGCGGGATTGTTCTCGGAGCGCAGGGATGCGAGGGTCTCCTTTGAAGGGGCGGCGCCGGAGGCGAGCGAGGGATAGAGATCGGCGAGGGCGTCGGTGGTGGGAGTAGTGGTGGTTTCCGTTTCAACCGGCAGGGAGGCGATCCAATCGTGCAGGGCTCGAAGCCCGGACGGATCGGGGTGGCGGGCTCCGATGACGGGCATATGACCCTGGCCGCTGGTGGCGGCACGATAGAACAATGCGGAGCGGAAGGGAGCGCCGGGGGCGATGACGCGGGCGTCGGCAAGGCCGAAATCGCCGCGCAGGGGCAGGGCGTCGAGGGCGTTCATCTCGGTTTCGGCGATGCCGAAGCCTAATTGCAAGGTGACGGAACCGCCGCCTCCGTTGCAGTGGCAGTGGGCGCAATTGGCGTGAAGCCAGGAACGGGCGCGTGCGCTGAGGGGGGCGTCCTCCGCGGCGGGGGAAACGAGTCTCTCCTTCGGAGGATTCGCGTTCTTCGCGACGAGGGCGAGGGACTTCATGAGGTCGAACTGCGGCTGATCGAGCTGATGGGGCGTGAAACCGAGGAGGGGGCCGCCGAAGGGATTGTGACAGCGGAGGCAGTCGGTGCGGCTGGAGAAATGCCAGCCGTCGCGGGTTTCGCCGTCCTTGCCGACGAGTTCGGCGTCGGTCTGTTCCTCGTTCCAGCGGTAGGTGTAGGCGGCGCAGTCGCGTCCTTCGAAAACGAGCACCTGCGTTTCCATGCGGAGTCCGTCGCGGGCGAGGGTCTTGGCGAAAACCGTGCCTTCGGGCGGGCGTTTGAAATCGGTGATGGTGCCCGTGTTAGGAATCGCCACCCAGTGTTTCGCGGTCGCCCCGTCCTGCCACATCGGGGCGACAGGTTCGAAAGGATAGACGCCGGATTCTGGTTGCTCGGTCGCGGGATTCTCGAAGAGTCCCGTTTCGCTCAGGGTGCGGGGGAAATCCTTCGACGCTGCTTGGATTTTGGTGGGGACGAGCCGGTAGAGCCCGGCACGATCGCCGAAATCGAGCGCGTAAACTTCGCCGGAATCGCTACGCCCGAAGCTCACGATCTGGAGGCTCGAGTCGGCGATCTCGCGACGCTCGCGGGTGTTGAGATCGAGGGTCCAGATCTTGCCGCTCACCCAATCGCCGAAAAGGTAGAGGCCTTGCAACTCGGAAAGGCGTGTCTTTGATTCCCAGAAGTAGCCGCCGGTGATCGACGCGCCTTCGCTGTGCGGATAGGCAAGAAGCGGGGGAAGGATTGGCGTGGGGCCGGGCGGGTCGGTTGAGCGCACGGGCTGCGGGCCTTCGACGATGGGCCAGCCGAAATTCGCGCCGGGGGTGACGCGGTCGAGCATCTCCCACATTTCCCAACCGACATCGCCGACGAGGAGTTCACCGCTGTCGGGCTGGAAACACATCTTCCACGGATTGCGGAGGCCGTAGGCGTAGATCTCGGGCCGGATGCCGG
>JAHEDC010000171.1 GCA_024641425.1 Verrucomicrobiales bacterium
CGGGGCTTCGAACACGGCAACCCTTTCCGCCTTCAACGGGCAGGATCCGAACGGGGTGTGGAAGCTCCACCTCGTCGAGAACGGTTTCGGGGATAGCGCGATGCAGCCCGTCGGGGGCGGGCTTCTCCAGGGCGGCTACGAGCTGGTCTTCATTACCCAGGGTATTCCGCCCCTGCCGGTCTGGACCGAGGCCGCAACCCTTTCAACAGGGGCTTCGCGTTTCCGTTGGATCGGCGAGGCTGGTTCGGTCTTCACGCTCCAACGCTCGTCGAATCTCCAAAGCTGGACGGATGTCCCTGGATACATAAACCGCGTCATGACCGGCGGGGTCGAGCTCTTCACCACCCAGGGTGGCACTTTCTACTTCCGCTTCCGGCGGCCGTAGCTGTCAGCAAGCAGGTTTGGATGGGTGCCTCGGGTTTCCAAACCCGGCTCCGTGGAGCGGACTTGTCCGTCCGCCCGTCGAAGGACAGTGATGGAAGGACGACCGCGCATTTCCCCTTGGGCCGGAATCCCTTGCGTTCCCCCGAGGGCGGTCTACGATGGCGGCTCTCTTTTTACTTTGAAGACGTATTTTGAAAGCCTTACGCGCCGGGATGACATTGGCGCGAATTCCTACCTCCTCGATCTCGACGGCTGCCGCGTGGTGCTCGACGCGGGACTGCATCCGAAACTCGAAGGCTTGGAAGCTCTGCCCCGTTACGATCGGTTGGCCGAGGACTCGGTCCATGCGATCATCGTGACGCACTCGCATCTCGATCATACCGCAAGCCTGCCCGTGCTGATGGACCAGCAGCGTGCGGCCCGCGTTTACATGACCGAACCGACCGGGGCGCTCGTCGAGGCCATGCTCCACAATTCCGTCAACGTGATGAAATCAAAAGGCGAGGAACTCGGGATCAAGGAGTACCCGCTTTTCACGCACAAGGAGGTGGAGAGGAACGTGAAACGTTGGCGCTACGAACCGGTGCAACGGCGTTTTTCGCTGGGGAAGGGAACCGTCGCGGAGTTTTTCGACGCGGGTCATATCCTGGGCTCTGTCGGCGTGATGATCGAACACGGCGGGCAGCGGATCTTCTACACCGGCGATGTGAATTTCGAAGACCAGACGATCACGAAAGGCGCGTCGTTTCCGCAGGAGGAAGTGGACACCCTTATCATCGAGTCCACCCGCGGCGCCCATCCGCGTCCCGAGGAATACACTCGCGAAGGCGAAGTGCTGCGGCTGGCGTCGTCGATCCGACGCACCCTGGAGCGGGGCGGATCGGTGCTCATTCCGGTTTTTGCGATGGGCAAGACGCAGGAAGTCCTGATGATGCTGAGTGTTCTCCAGGATAGCGGGGAACTCCCGGAATGCCCCGTGTACATCGGCGGACTCAGCACGAAGATGACGGTGATTTTCGATGAATTCGCGCGCTCGGTGCGTCGGAACCACCACGGTTTCGAAATCCTCAAGGAAATGGATCTGGAATACTCGCCGCGCGGGAAGCGGAAGGCGATCCAATACAAGCCCGGATGCATCTATGCCCTTTCCAGCGGCATGATGACGGAGAAGACGGTCTCGAACAAGTTCGCCTCCCAGTTGCTCCATGACGACCGGAATGCGCTGCTGATGGTCGGCTATGCCGACCCCGATTCGCCGGCGGGCAAGATCCTCGAGGCGGAGCGCGGCGCCAAGATCACGCTGGATGCCGGGGAGCCGCCCGTCGAGTTGTGGTGCGATGTGGATCGCTTCGACTTCAGCGGGCACTCGACCCGCGACGCGCTCCTCGACTACATCCTGCTCGTGAAGCCGCGCCAGGTCCTGCTCGTCCACGGTGATCCCGCGGCCAAGGCCTGGTTCGCCGCCCAACTCGCCGAGTTGCTGCCTGAAACAGTGACGATCATCCCGCATCCGGGTGATCGGATTTCGTTGTGCGCGCCTGAAAACGGATAAGCTTCCATGATCGACATCGAGATCATCAAGGACGCCGCCCGCAAGGCGGGCGAAGTCATTCTCGAAGTCTATGCGAAGGATTTCGCCGTCGAGTTCAAGGGTGATTCCTCGCCGCTCACGGAAGCGGATCAACGTGCGAACACCGTTATCCTCGACATCCTCGCCGAGTCCTACCCCGATATTCCCGTCATCTCCGAGGAAACCAAGGCGCTTCCGTATGCCATTCGCAAAGGATGGAAACGTTGCTGGCTGGTCGATCCCCTCGATGGCACGAAGGAATTCATCCGGAAGAACGGCGAGTTTACCGTCAACGTCGCCCTCATCGAGGACGGGGCGCCCGTGCTCGGCGTTGTCTTCCAGCCTGTGACCGGCACGCTCTACGCCGCGCAGGCGGGGAAGGGGAGCTGGCGCGAGGATCCGGAGGGCGCGCCCGTCCTTCTGTGGAACGAGAAACACTACACGACGGAGAAGCGTGTCACCGTCGTCGCAAGCCGATCCCATCTCACGCCCGAGGTCGAGACCTTCGTCGAACTCCTTCGCGTCGGCGGGAAGGATGTCGAATTCCTGTCCTCCGGCAGTTCGCTCAAGCTCTGCCTCGTCGCCGAGGGCAAAGCCACCGTCTATCCGCGCTTCGGCCCGACGATGGAATGGGACACCGCCGCCGCCGACGCGATCGTGCGCGAGGCCGGAAAGAGCGTCCTCCGCCACGACACCGGCGAACCGCTCGAGTACAACAAGGAAGATCTGCTCAATCCCTGGTTCATCGTGGAATAGGCTCCGCGGCTTCGGCCCGGTTCTCAATCGGCCTCACCATCGTTGCCGATCGCTTCCACGGGGCAGGCATCCATGGCCTCAAGCGCGGCCTCTGCTTCCTCCGGCGTCGAGGGCTGATGGTAAACGATGTTAACCTGTCCGTCCTCCCTCGTCCGAAAGAGAGTCGGGGCAAGTTCACCGCAGAGCCCGCAGATAATGCAGTTGTCGTCGGTATACCAATTTCCGGGCACGTTCTCAGGTAGTTTGTTGTCGATGTTTGCCATGATGCCCCGAGAATGGTGCCGAATAATTGGTTCGTAAAATGCATTGGAAGAATTTATTATTGCATTTCATGAATGAGTGGATTTCTGATTCTCCCTTCGAGCTTTATGGGCTCCATGTCTTCCTTCTGGTCGCGGAGACCGGCAGTTTCACGAAGGCTGCCAAGCGCGCGGGGCTGACGCAAAGCGCGGTGACGAGGCAAATCGGGAGTCTTGAGGCGAATCTCGGGATGAGGCTCTTCGAACGGACGACGCGGCAGGTGCGCCTGACCCCGGCGGGCGAGATGCTGCGCGCCGAGGCGCGTGCGATGCTGAATAGCGCGGACGTCCTCGTCGCCCGGTTGCGGGAGAGCTTCGCGAGGGCGGCGCCGGTCCTGCGGGTGGGGGTCTCGCGCGCGATCGGGTTGGCCTACCTCCCGGGGTTCTTCCATGCCTTCCAGAAGAGCCGCCCCGAGGTGCGAATCACGGTTGCGAGTGCGTGGGGAGCGCGGATTCGCGAGCGCTTGCTGGAGGGGGAACTCGATGTCGGCTTGCTTTGTCTGCCAAGGCGCCTGGAGCCGGGACTGCGCGTGACCCACCGGTTCGAGGATGCCTTCGTCGTCATCGCGCCGCCCGATAGGAAGAACTCCGCCGACGCGATGAGCGAAGGGCCCTGGTTGGGATTGGGTGGGAACGGGAGCACCGCGATGCTCGTCCGGGAATGGCTTGATGCCCGTAAACTGGCTCCGAGTCCCGCGATGCTCTTGGACGGCTTCGATCTCATCATCAATCTCGTGTCACAGGGAATGGGGGTGAGCGTTGTGCCTCGTCGCGCGCTTGCCCTTTATCGCCGGAATCGACCGGTGACGGTGCTGGAAGTCGAGGGAGAACGGCTCGAGCGAGAGTTGGCCGTCGTGGTGCGCAAGGACCGGAGGCCGCCCGCACAGGTGACGGATTTCGTCGAGAGCGTTCTGTTCTAGGCCGACGGCGGCGGAAAACGGTGTCGCCCTGCTTCGCCGGCTATTGCCAGGCTGTCTCGCGGTAAGGCGTGCCGGCTTTATAAAGTTCAATGCGTGCCTTGATTCGCTGGCTAGCCTGTTCGTCCGTGGCTCCGTAGACGGTCATCGCCTTCGTGGCCGTGTGGATCGCCTCGTCGAAATTGCCCATGTTGGCCAAGGCGACCGAGAGGCAATCAAGATAGCGGGGATCGCCCTCCCTGGTCATCTTGCAGAGTTGGCTGGCAAGGGCGAGGGCTTCCTCCGGCGAGCGCAGGTTCTCATCCGGATGACTGGAGAGGATCCAGGCGAGACTGTAGGCGGCATCGAGGAGCTTCGGGGCCGCGGTGAGGGCTTTCCGGTATCCGTCGATCGCGGCCTCGAAATGGCGCAGGCCTACCTCAGTGTTCGCGAGCTCGTAGCGGGCGAGGCCATTTCCAGGATCGGCTTCGACGAGGGGGGCCAGGTATTCCCTGGCGGTCGCGAATTCGCCTGTCCTGAGATGCAAGACTCCGATATCATGGCGAAGTCCGAGGTCGGAGGGATTGATTCGGGACGCGGCGATGAACTCGGGAAGGGCTTCGCTCAGTCTGCCGCGGTCGAGATAGAGCCGTCCGAGTTCGAGACGAATCCGGAGATCGTGGGGAATGAGGTGGCGTGCCCGCGTGAGGAGCTGGAGTGCCCTTTCTCCAGCCGCGGGATCGGTGGAAGCAAGAATGCCCGCCATGTAGCAGAGGTCGCCCAGCCTCCGTTTTCCTTCCGGGGTGGCGGTAGTTTCGAGATTTCCAAAATAGTCGATGCATCTGGAAAGGTAGGAAATCGCGGCTTCGAGACGGTTGTGGTCGAGCATCATGGAAGCGAGGCGTTTCGGGTCGGCGGATGCGGGAGGAGCGAACCAGCGACCGGGAAAAGACAGTGTGGCATCGCGCCTCTCCTCCGGGGAAGCGGTGGCGAGGGGCAGGTCCCGTAACAGTTGCTCCGTGCTGACCGGTCCCTTGTAGAGGGAGACCACTTCGCCCTTGGGGCTAACGAGGAAGGTGACCGGGACTGAGAGGGGAATCCAGCGGTCGAGGACCGAACGCTGGAGATCGTCCAGCGACTGAAGACAATCTTCGGAGACGGGTTTGTCGAGAAAGGAGGAACCGATTCTCGCAAGGACCGCTCGGGTCTTGGCGGGATTCCCGTTCTCCGAAAGGTGATCGGTGCTCAGAGTGAGGATCTCGACACCGGCACGGGCGAATGCTTCCCGATGGGCCGACCATTCGCCGAGTTCGGCAAGGCAGGACGCGCACGTGCTGGCCCAGAGGTTGATAAGTGTCGGCTTCCGGGTGCTGAGCGGATGGGATTCAGTGTTTTCGCCGGGCATGCCTGTCGTGATCTCAGCCATCGGGAGCCCGGCCGGAACGATGATCCGGGCGGTTTCCACGGGAGGATCGGGCGCTTGCTCCGAAGGAGACAGCGGGATTCGGCGAGGCGGAGGATTGAAGGGAATCGGCGCGGCCTGTCCCTGCGTCAGCTTGTGGAATTGGCCTGTGGCGATTCCCGTGAATTCCTGGGGCTTGCCGCCCGGCCAGCGGACGATGGCCTTTTCGATTGTCTCGCTCTCCTTCAAGCCGAAGTGGAGCCAATTGCTTGACTGCGAGAGAAAGCCCTCCCCGCCGTGAAGGGTGCGGATGCGGAGGGGAGAATCGGTGCCGGAGAGGGAGAGCTCGAGCCGGGCACCGATGGCATCGCGATTGCAGGAGACTCCGTCGCCGGTGAGTTTGAAGGCGACAAAGCGCCCCGAAGGAGTGGTGTTGTTCCTGAGAAACCGCACGCGCGGCGCGGTGCGGTTCGTCGTCCAGATATCCAGGTCTCCATCGAAATCCCAGTCAACGGTGGCAAGTCCCCGACCATCGTCGGCGAAGTCGAAACCCGTCACGGCGGAGACATCGGCGAAGCGGGGGGTGTCGCCGCCGATATTGAGGAAGGCACAGTTCCGCTCGTGTCCGCTGAACGAGCGGTCTTCGTGGAGCAGTCGGTTGAGAGCGCGCCACCCTTGCTTGTATTTCAGGGAGGCGGTTTCGGATAGGTCCTCGACCGGGGATTGCGACACGACCTGCCGCCAGTAGACGCTTCACAAATCTTCCGTGTCTTCGGTCGAGAGGAATCCGTTGGCCACGACGAGATCGTCAAAACCATCGTTGTTGAAATCGACGAACCTCGAGCCCCAGGCCCAGCGCCCCATCGTCACTCCGGCCTCGACACCGACGTCCTTGAACGGTGCATCCGGGCCGGTGGCCTCGAAAAGCGTGTTTCCGAGGGCGATGTGCTGGAACTGCTTTCGAATCGCCTCCGGGAGCCCCTCTTTGAATTGGCGTTGATAGGTGATCCGGTTCCCGGCGCTGGAGAACATGTTGCTTGTGTAGAGATCCATCAGCCCGTCGCGGTTGAAGTCGGACCAACTGACCGACATGCCCGACGACGTGTCCTCGACGCGCATTTCGGCGGCGACGTCGGTGAAAGCCCCGTTCTCGTTGCGGTAGAGGCAATTCCTTCCGTAGTCGTTGGCAACATAAAGATCCTGGTCGCCGTCGTTGTCAAAATCCTCCCAGGCGGCGGCGAAGGAGTAGCGGGTGTTGTTCTGGTTCATGCCGGAGGACTCGGTGGCGTCTTCGAAGTGGAAATCTCCGGCGTTCCGCCAAAGCATGTTCGGTCCTCCGTTGTTGGCGTCGTGGAAGGGCATGGGCTCGCCCATCGCGCCGCCACGCAATTCCGCGACCGAAGGGTTGTAGCCGCAGACGTAGATATCAACGAGGCCGTCGCGGTCAAAGTCCGCGGCGGCGAGCGAGAACGATTGGGCCTTGGTGGCGGCACCGAGTTCCAAGGTGAACTTGCCGGAACCATCGTTGGACATGACGAGCAAGTGGAAATCCTGGGAGACGACGAGGTCGCGGTCGCCGTCGTTGTCGAGGTCGAGAAAAAGGGCGGCCGAGCAATAGTCGAGCCAGTCGGTTCCGCTTTCCGCCGTCACGTCCCGCAGTGTCCCGTCCGGTTGCCGAAGGAACATTCGGTTCGGGAGGCCGCCCTGCTGGCACACATACAGATCATCGAGATCATCGCCGTTGATGTCGCCGAGGGCGAGACCGTGGTTCGCTACGGGATCAAGCCCGAGCTCGCTGGGAAGACGGGCGCGCCAATGATCGGTGGAGGTCAGGATCTGTTTCTTGTAGGACGCGTTTGCGCCCAGCACGCCCGCCGTGCAGTCCTCGAAAAGGGCAGTGCCGGAACGTGCCTGAACGATTTCCTCGTATTTCTCGACGCGGACTTCCGCGAGCAGCGGATTCTTGCCTACCCGATTCTGCCAGACGCAATCCCAGGTCGCGTTGATCTGCACGCGATCCTCCGCGCTCGAACGGGTGGCCGTGCAGAGGACTTGTGATCGCGTGCGACCGTCTGCAAGCGGTTCGATCCGGACGATTTTCAGTTTGATGCGTGTCCGCTCCGGGGAGTTGCCCTCGCCGAGAAGCTTCAATTGCTGAAGGAAGTCCGAGTTTCCCTTGAACGGAGGCGATGGCTCCGAGGGCGGACTTGAAAGTCGCCGCACCGAGAGGCCATCGTCGTCGAAGATGGATTGCAGGTTCCGGGGCCTTAGGGAGGTCGAGGTGATGGTGTCGGCGACGAGCGGGGCAAGTGAGGCCTCGTTGGCGCTCTCCGGCGAAAGGAGCAGGGATTCGAGTTCGTGGAGCTGATCGAGGGCCGCCGCGCTGAAAGCTTCGCTTTCCCAACCGTCCTTAGTCGGGTCGATACGGTCGTAGGCATCCTTGAGGGGGGCAATGAAATCCTTCCGCGCCGTGCCGGGAGCAATTTGGGTAAGGGGCGTTGTGTCGGGCGAGGCCGGATCCCTCTCAGCCGACATTGCCATCGCGGGGGGGGGCGACGATTCCGGCAAGGTCGCAGTCACCGGGGTTTCGCTTGTCGATGGTACCGGTGGGTCGGTTTCCCCGGCGGAGTCCCTTTTCGAACAGCCACAGGCGAATACCAGAATGCAGATGATCGGAAGCGAGGGATGGAGGGGGTAAGACATGGGTTTCAGCGCCCGGGGGTGTGGAATGATGCCATGAGCGCGTCGGAATGTCGAGTGGTGCAGGTAGGGGCTCTTCGGACATGCGGTGGAAAACGCTCCGAAGGAGTAGGGGATCCCGGGTTTCCGTGGTTGCGTTTTGTTCCCTCGCTGGCGCTTGGGGCGGAGCGGGGTATGTTCCGCATTTTCCAGCCATGTCCGATTCCGCCAAAGCCCGTCTCAAGATCCGACTCACTCCCGCCGCCGAACGGGCGGTGAAGGGAGGACATCCTTGGGTCTACGCGGATCGGATCAAGGAGGAAAGCCGTCCAGGGGAAGCCGGGGAGATCGCGGTGGTGTATGACAAGAACGACAAGTTCCTTGCCCTCGCTCTGTTTGATCCGGGATCCCCGATCAGGGTGCGCGTTCTGCATGTGGGGAAACCGATCACGCTCGATGACGCCTGGTGGCGAGAGCGGATGGCGGAAGCGGTGTCGCGGCGGGAGCGGATCTTCGATCCGGCGAGGACGACGGGATTCCGGTGGATCAATGGCGAGAGCGATGGTTGGCCGGGGCTGGTGCTGGACCGCTATGGGGATACCTGCGTGTTGAAGCTCTATTCGGCGGTCTGGTTTCCGCGCCTGGGGGCGTTGCGGGAGTGGATCATGGCAAGCTGCGCTCCCGAGCGGCTGGTTTTGCGGCTGAGCCGGAATATCGCGGAGAGTGCGGCGCGGGATTTTTCTCTGCGCGATGGGGACCTCCTGCGGGGCGAGAAACCGGAGGGGCCGGTGGCATTCTTGGAAAATGGCCTGCGCTTTGAGGCGGACGTCCTGCGCGGGCAGAAGACGGGCTTCTTCCTCGATCAGCGCGAGAACCGGATCCGCGTCGGCCTGGAAGCGGAAGGGAAGGACGTGCTGAACGTGTTCAGCCACGCGGGCGGCTTCTCGGTTCATGCGGCGGCGGGCGGGGCGCGTTCGACGGTCGATCTCGACATCAGCGCCCATGCGTTGGAGAGTGCGAAGCGGAACATGGCCCTCAATGCCGGACATCCGGCGGTGGCGCGGTGCCGGCACGAGACGATCAAGGCGGACGCCTTCGATTGGCTCGGGGCTGCCGAGTGGAGCACGAACTATGACCTCATCATCCTCGATCCGCCGTCAATGGCGATGCGCCAGGGAGAGGCCGAAGGTGCGTTGCGGGCGTATGAGAAACTGGCGGTCGCGGGCCTCCAGCGACTGCGGCCGGGGGGGCTCCTTTTCGCGGCTTCCTGCTCCGCGCATGTGGCGGCGGACGACTTCTTCAACCGGATGCGTGTTGTCGCCGCGAACTACCCGAGGCACGTCCGGGAGGTCGCGACGTCGCTGCACGCGGCGGATCATCCCGCCACGTTTCCGGAGGCGAATTACCTGAAATGCATCACGCTCCGGATGTCCGGAAGCGGCGGGAAGATCGAGAACCGCAAGGAGCGCTAAGGTCTCCGGGAAGCGTGGCGCTTATTCCGGGGAGACGGTGATCGGCGGGACGGCATCGATCTTTCCCGGGAGCCCGAGGGCGGCGCGTTCCGCCTTCATCTTTTCCAGAAGGCGCTGGGCGATGTAGCGGTGGCCGAGTTCGTTCGGGTGGTAGTCTTCTTCGGAGACTTTGACGACTTCGGGGTCGAGGCCACCGTAGGGCTTGTCGAGGACAAGGGTATGGAACCCGGCGGCGCGGGCGAAGCCCTGCCCTTCCTCGGCTTCGGAAAGGAGATTGTGGGTGCGGACGAGGGGGAGGAAGATCCACACCGGGGTGATGTTCCGCTCCTGGCAGAAGGTGGCCATACGCTCGTAGGTCCACGCCATGAGGTCATCCGAGTAGGGCTGGAGGGCGCGGATGATGGCCGCCTCGTCGTCGCCCTTCTTCACGCCTGCCTTTACCGCGAGTTCCTTCAGCCAGTCGTAGGTCAGTTCATGGCCGTCATGGATCAGGCTCGCGAGCTTCCGGAGGTTGCGGCCGCTCTCGTTGCCATGGCACACGAGGTAAAAGGCGTTCGGTGAGAAGTCCGCCATGCGCAATTCCAGGTCGGCCATGCGCTGGAAAGTCGCGGTGTCGGCCATGGCGAAATTCAGGATCTCGAAGCGCGGATCGCCGGGCGCGTCGTTCAGGTGTTCCTCCAGCACGCTCTCGAAGTTCGTTCCTTGCGCCACGCTTCGGCCCACCGTGTAGGAGGCGCCGCTGAGGGCGATGCGGTAGACGCCGCCGGGTTTCGTCCGCGCGTAATACTTGTCCCGCATCCCCCAACGGTTCGTGCTCCAGGTCGCGTTCCACGCGATCATCGGTCGCACGGACGGCGTGTAAAGCGAGGCCCGCACGTCTTGAGGATGGTCTCTTTTCACCAGCGCGTCGCTCCGAACGTCCTCGTCGTCGCGGGCGTGTCCGAGCAGGTCTTCATAATAGCTGCGTTCCTTCTGCATCTCGTCCCGCTGGTTCGGCTGGTCGACGCGGAGGACCTCGAATTTCTCTCCGAACGTTCCCGGCAGTCCGTGCTTCATGTGGTACTGCCAGAGCCCGGCCAGGAGCAGCAGCGGGAGCACCGTTGTCGCTACCGAACGGGCCGCCTTCGGATGTTCCTCGAAGAGGTGGAAGCCCCGGTGGTGGAGGTATTGCCCGAGTGTTCCGAGCACGACTCCGCCCGCGCAGAACGCCCCGAGAATGGCGAGGTGCTCCGACTTCCAATGCGCCGCCTGTGCCATAACCCCGAACCAGACCGTGAGCTGCTGGCTCGACCACAACGCCCAAAGCACGCAGAGGAAGACGAACATCCCCGTCACCCGCGCGCTCAGGGAGACGGCCCCGAGGGTGCTCCAGGGCTTCCCTTTCCCCGGCACCTTCCGCACGCCGCGCTTCCGGTCGTCCATCAGGTTATTGATGATGACGAGCACGCCGAGGATGCCCCAGAACCAGTAGTCGGTCTCGTGGATCTCGAAGCGCCCGCGCAGCCAGAAGGTCTGGTAGGCGTGCAGGACGGTGGTCGCCGCGAAGACGACCGCCGTCGCCACCGCGATTCGCGTCGCCGTGCCGAGTTTCCGCAGCTTGCTGAAGGTAGGGAAAAAGAAGATCTTCGCCATGAAGTCTTTCCAGTAGATATTGATCCGCCGCCAGTAGTCGCTGAATCCCGAAGCAAAGAAATAGAGCCGGTGCGTGTCCGGCAGGTCGAAGCCGAAGAGCCGCAGGAGGCCCCCGATGAGGTGGAAGAGCCCCGACACCCGCAGATAGATCAGGTAGCCCGAAAGGCAATACGCCATCACCCCGCCCAGGTCGATGATTTCCTCCGCCGGCGGGCTATAGAAGTGGTAGATGACCCGATAGAGGACGAGGTGCGTGATTCCGCGCGCGATCCAGAGCACCCCCGTCTGGCTGATCGCGAAGGCGGGCCGCGCGTAGCGGCAGCGGAGGTAGACGCGGTAGTCGAGCGCGGGGAAGAAGAGGAAAACCGGGGCCGGGAGGAGGAAAAAATAACC
>JAHEDC010000650.1 GCA_024641425.1 Verrucomicrobiales bacterium
ACGCCGCCGCCGGGCTTCGAAGTCCACATCATCCCACGAGGGGTCACGGAAAGGGTCAACGGAAGGTCAGAGAAGGGGTCAGTGAGAGAAGCGAAGGGGTCGCGAAGAGGTCCGAAGGGGGCAGGACGAAATATTTGCAGAAATGCGCCCATTGCTTCCGCGACGATGGCGAAGCATCCGCCACCACTCGTCACGCGAAGGCGCCCTGGTGCCACTGGTAGACATTTCCCAGAGGAGATCGGACTCGTCCTTCCAGATGAGCGTCGGGGGCGTTCTCCGGCCAAAGGCGGGATTACGAGTGACGAGCCGTTCCTTGATTGCCGTATTACCTCCGGGCCATTCCCGCGGAGCGCTCATGAAGCTTACTTTCCTTCATGGGCCGCCTGATGATTCTCCGAGGGCATGAAATGCCGATTCAGGGCGGAATGACGAGCGTGAGGCAGGGCTTTCCCCCCTGCTCCGCGCCGCGGCCAGTGCGACTGGCCTCCCCCCCAAAGCGGAAGGGGAACTTCCGCACTCCCAAAGGAGGCGCTGTGCTGCGTGTGTATTTCGTCCCCGGTCCGGGCACCGGACATCGCCACGACGCGCCCACATTGTCGGGCGCGCTCCGGTTGCCTCCTGCCGAATCGAGCGACCGCTCGCACCTTTTCCGGTGCGAGGAGTCGCGATTGCCTGCCGCCCCACCGCCCAGGCGGAGCGCCGGCCTACAATTCTCCCCCGCTCTGGCATCCCCTTTTGTCGTTTAGGTCCGGGCCATTCGGAGTAGGATCCTGCTGCCAATGAAAACGCCCCTCCTTCTTCTTGTCTTTTTCGCGCCCTTTCTCGCCGCCGCGGAGCAACCCCAGCGCGACGAACCCGCCACCAAGTTAGCGCCCGAAGTGCTCGCCCGGATGCGCGAGGTCCATGCGGGCTTCGAGAGGCAGGAGGGATACGTCGCGCAGTTCGGCGATTCGATCACTTACTCGATGGCTTTCTGGTCGCCGATGAGTTGGGATGATCCGGGCAAATACCTTACCGCCGACGACGGCCTGCCGAAAGCACCGACGAAGGCCGCCTGGAAGGACACGATCAAGGGCGCGCGCGACAAGGGGACCGAGTTCGCCAACTACTCCGGCTGGACGGTCGGCGATCTTTTGTCCGCCGTCGATGCCGTGCTCGCGCGCGAGAAGCCGGAGACCGCGCTCATCATGATCGGCACCAACGACATCGCCGATGGCAAGGTGCCCGAGACCTACCGCGCCGACCTCGAAAAGGTCATCGCGAAATGCCTCGCCGCCCACTGTGTCCCGATCCTCAACACCATCCCGCCCCGCCGCGACCGCGAGCAGGCGGTCGAGGCGATCAATACCATTATTCGAGAGGTCGCCACCGATCAGAAGACCCCGCTCGCCGACTACCACGCCGCATGCCTCCGCCTCCGTCCCGATGGCACCTGGGACGGCACCCTCATCTCCGAAGACGGCGTCCACCCATCGGGAGGAGAGACCAACGTTTACGATGAGGAGAACCTGAAGGCCAGCGGCTACGCCCTCCGCAACTGGGTCAACTTCCTCACCTTCCGGCAGGTTTACTTCGGGGTCTACGAAACGCGGTAGCGAGTACCTCGTCTTTGGCCCATCTGGGTAGGCGTTCGCAGGTAACCCCGCTCACTCCCTCCACAGTTCCCGGATCGTCTCTTCCTGCGCATAGCCGATGGGGCAGGCGGGGCTCTTGGTGTTCGCGCGATAGCTGCCCGCGGATTCGTTCGGGCAGGAGAGCATCCGGCAGCCGGGCATTTGCAGGTGTCCGTTCGGGTCGGCTTTCCGAATCCAGTCGCGCGCGTATTTCAGCCAGGCGTTGCGGGTGACTTCGTCCTGTTGGGCGAACCAGGAAATCTCGTCCCAGCCCCAGACGAAATGGGACTTCAGATCGGCGACGTTCGGCTGGCGGTCGCGGCCGAAGTTATCGAACTCGACGAGATACGGGAGGCTGTCGCAGGCCCAGCCGCTGGGGGTGAGGCCGCCTTGGCTTTTCCGGTAAAGAGAATCCAGGTGACCGACTTTCAGCACGCCCTCCATTGGTTTTTCCAGGACTTCCTTGATGCGGAGCGGGAACGAATTGAAATCGAGGAGACTCGCGCCGTCCTTGAGCATCCCGCCGCGGGGAACGTGCGCGTCGAGCAGGACCCAATGCCGACGGGCATGACCGGCGGCGCGCTCGCGGATCTTCCGTAGTAAGTCGGACCAGGCCTCCCGCTTCGGATCGTTCATGCCGATCAATTCGATCTGCCCGAGGTGGAAGGCCTCGCAGCCGATCTCCATGTACGCACCGGCCAGAAAGTAGAACCAGAGTCGGGCCTCCAGCGTGCTCACATCGGGCACGCTGCTTCCTCGACGCCAGTGGTCGACGAATTTCCCGTCCTCATTGAGCATGGCCTCATAGGAGAAGGTGCGGTCTTCGACCGGCAGGCCGAAATCCTCGAAGACCCACGCGGGAATCTTTACCTTGCCCACGTCCTCCGTGACGATTTCGAAAAGGCAGCCTTGGAAGAGGACCTCGGGATCGTCCGCATGCGCGGCCTCGATCAGCGACCGGGCCGTCGCCCAGAATTCCGCGGAATTCAGCCGACGCTCATCCCCCCAGCGGTAGATCGCCCGCCCGACGAATTTGGCCCCGATGTTGGTGAGAAAGCGCGCGTCGTCGTCATGGTGCGGGTAAGTCCGGCGACCTTCCGGTTTCTCGGGAACGAGGTAGAAGGCCATTGTCACCGCCCGCTCGAGATAGTTTTCCAGGACCTGCCGCGAAATGCCGTTTGCGTCGAAATGATAGTCGGCATTCTCGGCGGCGGCACCCGTGGATGACAGAAAGATCGCGACAAGAGCGAAAGTGGTAGCGAACAGTCGGTTCATCGAAACGCGAAGATAACGCATTCGGATCATCCACGGCAATCTCCTTTCCATAGGGGCCGTCCGACCGGCGATGGAATGAAATTCAAATGGGCTTTCGCGGCGCGACGTGGCATTCTTGACCGTCCGGCCCATTCCCGGAAACCCCTTCGACCATTATGAAACTCCCCCACGCCA